>DASZFH010000165.1:0-12160 GCA_035939985.1 Candidatus Dormiibacterota bacterium | reverse complement strand
CCGGGCCTTGGACTCCTGATCGGTGAACAAACTGGAGCAGTTGGTCGACGAGGCCAGGGGTGAAACTGCGGTTCGACGAGCTCAAGTGGCCATCTCAGAGCTGGATCGACTGGCCGCCCTTGCTCCACCTACCAGGCCCTTCGGGACCGCTCTACGAGGGGCGAGGTTACAGGTGATAGCCGAGATGAAGGCGGCTTCTCCCAGCGCCGGTACGCTTTCCAGCGATTACTCCCCCGCCGCCCTCGCTCGCCGCTATACCGAAGGTGGAGCGGCCGCTCTATCGGTTCTGGCCCAGAGCACCAGTTTCGGGGGTGACCCGGAGCACATAAGAGAGGCCAGAACCGCCACCGATCTGCCCGTGATGCGCAAGGACTTCATCACCGACGAGTACCAGGTGCTGGAAGCCAGGGCATTCGGTGCCGATGCGGTCCTGCTGATCGCGGCGGCGCTGACTGACGGTCAAATGCGCGACCTCGAGGCCCAAATTCGCGCTTTGGGAATGGAGGCCCTGGTCGAAGTCCACAACCGGCCGGAGCTGGAACGGGTGCTCGACTTGGGCACCGGCTTGATCGGAATCAACCATCGAGACCTCACCACCTTGGAGATGGATTTGGAGCTGACTGAGCGGCTGCGGCCGCTGATCCCCGCCGATCGGATCGTGGTCGCGGAGAGTGGGATTCGGACGCCTGCCGACGCGTGGCGTCTGCGTGAACTTGGGGTCGATGCCGTCCTCGTAGGGGAAGCCTTGATGCGATCTGGTGATCCAGCGGGGTTGATCCGGGAACTCGGCCGGTGACCCTGGTCAAGATCTGTGGAATCCAGGATCGAGACTCGGCTCAAGCGGCTGTCGAGGCCGGGGCCGATATGTTGGGTTTCCACTTCTGTTCCAGCCGCCGTCGGATCGATCCTGAACTGGCGGCCGCCATTATCGAACCCCTGAAGGGACTTGTCCAAGTGGTCGGGGTCTTCATCGATGCTCCGCCGGAGGAGCTCCGGTTAATCGTGGAGCGGTGCGGCCTGGACTGGGTCCAGCTTCATGGTTCCGAGCAACCAGGGTACCCTTCGCCCAGGCCCATGATCAAGGTTCTCAAGGTTCGCGATGGCCAGGTTCCAGACGCTTCGGCCTGGCCAGACCCGATCATGCTCGATGCTTGGTCGGTCGATCAGCGGGGTGGCACGGGATCGACCTGGGACTGGGATTTGGCCAGACCGTTGATCGCGACCCGGCAGGTCTTCGTGGCGGGAGGACTGGGTCCGGACAGCGTGGGCCGGCTCGTGAGCGGCTACCATCCGTTCGGCGTGGATGTTTCGAGCGGAGTTGAACGAAATCCGGGCACCAAAGACGCTGGTCTGATGCGGGCGTTTGTGTCCGCGGTCAGGATGGCCGAACATGTCTGAGGCGTTGCGGGTCGGTCGTTTTGGAGCCTATGGCGGTCAGTACGTGCCCGAGACCTTGATGGCCAACCTGGCCGAACTGGACGAGGCGTGGGAGGCTGCGAGGTCTGATCCCGCCTTCCAACGGGAGTTGGCGGGCCTCAGCCAAGATTTTATCGGTCGACCGACTCCGCTCTACCTGGCCGAGCGCCTGACCAGTCACTTCGGCGGCGCCACGATCCACCTCAAGCGCGAGGATCTTTGCCATACCGGCGCCCACAAACTCAACAATGCGTTGGGCCAGGCCTTGCTGGCCAGGCGGATGGGCAAGAAACGGATCATCGCCGAGACGGGCGCCGGGCAGCATGGAGTCGCGGCTGCCACGGTCTGCGCGCGGTTTGGTCTCGATTGCATCGTGTACATGGGATCTGAGGACATGCGACGCCAGGCAATGAATGTCCGGCGGATGCGGATGTTGGGGGCAGAGGTGAGAGAGGTCACGGCGGGGACCGCAACACTCAAAGATGCGACCTCGGAAGCGATCCGGGACTGGGTGACCAACGTCCGCGATACCCATTACATCATCGGCTCGGTGGTCGGTCCTCATCCCTATCCAATCATGGTTCGCGATCTCCAACGAGTAATCGGAGATGAAGCTCGCGAGCAGTACCTGGAGACCAGGCTGAGGTTGCCCGATGCGGTGGTGGCGTGCGTCGGTGGCGGTTCCAACGCGATCGGGATCTTCAGTGCCTTCATCGGCGACGCGACCGTGAGCTTGGTGGGAGTTGAGGCCGCGGGCCACGGTCTGGACACCGATCAACACGCAGCCTCTCTCTCCGGGGGCCGGCCGGGGGTCCTCCACGGATCATTCTCGTACCTGCTCCAGGATGACGACGGGCAAATCCTGCCAGCCCATTCGATATCTGCCGGGCTGGACTACCCGGGAGTGGGTCCAGAACACTCCTCCCTGCGCGACAGCGGTCGGGCGAGTTATGTCTCGGTGACCGATGCCCAGGCTCTGGAGGCCTTCCGTCTCTGCACTCGTCAGGAAGGGATCATGCCCGCTTTGGAGACAGCCCATGCCCTTGCCCATGCCGGCCGCCTGGCTGTGGAATTGGGACCCGACTCCGGCGTCCTGGTGTGCTTTTCGGGTCGTGGTGACAAGGATATGGATAGCGTGGAGGGCCAATGAGAACCGGGATCAGCCGCCTGGAGGGTGGTCTGCGGAGCAGAACGGGCCGTGTCAATCTGATTCCGTGCATCGTCGCCGGGTATCCGGATAAAGCCGCTTCGATTGAATTGGGCCGGCGGCTGGCGTCGGCCGGGGCGGCAGCTATCGAGATTGAGATTCCATTCAGCGACCCCCTTGCCGACGGGCCGACCATCCAACGGGCCAGCCATGTCGCGCTTTCTGCTGGAATGACCGTTGCCGGTGCGCTGGAGGTTGCGGCGGCGATAGCACAGGAAGGCGTGCCGGTGGTTGTGATGAGCTATTTCAACCCGTTGCTCGCCTATGGAGGCGAACAGTTCGGGCGGGACGCGGCCGCGTGCGGCGTCGCTGGGGTTCTGGTCGTAGACCTACCAACCCATGAGGCGGGCCCAACGGCCGGTTATTTCCGGTCGGCCGGCCTGGATACGATCTTTTTGATCGCGCCAACTAGCACCCGCGAAAGGATATCCTCCATCTGCGCCGCGAGTTCCGGGTTCATCTACTGTGTCACCCTCACCGGTGTGACTGGAGCGCGGGGAACCTTGCCGGAAGGCGTGAACGACCTTCTGGCACGGGCCCGCGAGCAGACCGATCTGCCGTTGGCGGCCGGATTTGGCATCTCCAAGCCGGACCACATTCGCGCCCTTTCCGGTAGCGCCGACGCCGCCATCGTATCCAGCGCCCTGATCCAGGAGATCGATCAGGGTCGTGATCCCGTCCGGCTCCTGGCCGACCTGGTGGCAGCATGTCCGTAAGGGGGATAAGGGGCGCGACCACAGCGTCCGCCAACACGTCGGAGGCCATCACCGATGCCACCACGGAATTGCTGGAGCAATTGGTTGCGGTCAACCATCTAGACCCTGCCGAGATCGCATTCGCCTACTTCACGGTGACTGAGGATCTTGACGCCGAGTTTCCGGCCTACGCTGCCCGCAGGTTGGGATGGGTGGAGGTGCCTTTGCTCTGCGGCCTGGATCAGACCGTGGCCAAACCCAATCCGCGTAGCGTGGACCAGTGCGTGAGAGTTCTCCTGCAGTACAACACCGACCGTCCACAGAGTGAAATGAAGCATGTCTATCTGCGTGGCGCCCGGGCCATTAAATCGGACCTGGACCGGATGCGTCAATCAGTTGAGGGAGTAATCCAGTGATCATCGTTATGTCGCATCTGGCCACCGAGCCCGAAGTCAATTCGATAGTGGAGCGAGTTCGTGAGATCGGGCTCAAGCCCGAAGTCTCCCGTGGAGAGGATCGGGTCCTAATTGGGGTGGTCGGTACGAACGCCTATGCCTACCGCGAGTCGTTCTCTCACCTTCCGTCGGTGATGGAAGTGATCCAGGTCAGCAAGCCATTCAAGCTTGCCAGCCGGGATTTTCGCCCCAGCGACACCATCGTCGACATTGGTGGAGTTCGCATCGGTGGCGACGAGCCGCCGGTGATCATGGCTGGACCCTGCTCGGTCGAGGGTGAGGACATGTTGCTGGAGACGGCCAGGTTTGTCGCCTCCCGGGGAGCGAAGATCCTTCGCGGTGGGGCATTCAAACCCCGGACTTCACCCTACAGCTTCCAGGGCTTGGGCAAAGAGGGCCTGGAGATGCTGGCGGAAGCCCGAGTCCAGACCGGTCTCAAGATCGTGACCGAAGTCGTCACCCCATCTGATGTTGAACTGGTAGCCAGGTATGCCGACATTTTGCAGTTGGGCACTCGGAACATGCAAAACTATGCCCTTCTTAGCGAAGCCGGGCGCTCAGGTAAGCCGGTGCTGCTGAAACGAGGAATGTCATCAACGATCGAGGAATGGTTACTCGCAGCCGAGTACATCCTGTCTCAGGACAACCGCAACGTGATGCTCTGTGAGCGGGGGATCCGGACCTTCGAGACCGCGACCAGGTTCACTCTCGATCTCAACGCAATCCCCCTGGCCCGCCAGCTCTCCCATTTGCCGTTGGTGGTTGATCCATCGCAGGGCACCGGCCGGTGGGCTCTGGTCAGGCCAATGTCGCTGGCCTCGATCGCGGCTGGCGCCCACGGCCTGATAATCGAAGTCCATCCCCACCCTGACAAGGCAATGTCGGACGGAGGCCAGTCGCTTGACTTCAAGAACTTCGAAGGTTTGATGGCGGATGTGGCTAGGCTGAGCGCGGCGCTCGTCCCCGAGGGCAATCCGACCTAGTTCGGGGCCTGTAGGCCAATCGGCCAAAGGAGACGTCGGTCATCACCTGTTGGCCCTCAAAAGTGGACCGACGGATTTGGAGGTTGCGATGTTCAAGCTGGGATTCAGCACTCTGGGGTGTCCCGGGTACGACGCCGACCAGGTTATCGAGTTGGCTCGGTCGAATGGGTTCTCAGGTGTGGAAATCCGTTTCCTTCGTGGTGAGGTGGACCTGACCAAGCTCGAGGAGTTTGCGCCGCAGCAAATCCATGAGACTCGGCGCAAATTCGAGGATGCTGGGTTGGAGGTTATTTCCGTCGACACCAGCGTCCGCCTGAGCGCGCTTGACGAGGCCAATCACCAGCGCCAATTGGGTGCTCTGCGGGCCAACTGTGCCATCGCCCGGGGCCTGGGGGCGCGCTATCTCAGGGTCTTCGCTGGGCAGGTCCCGGAGGAGGGAGACCGTGGGGCCGCCCTTGATGCGATCGCCGCCGGCTTGCGGGAGGGCGCCGCGGAAACGGCCAGCCAGGGCGTGACCTGCCTGCTGGAAACCCACGATTCGTTCTCAACCTCCGACAGTGTCATCGACTTGTACGAAAGGGGCGCCGGAGATGACCTGATGGTCCTCTGGGACTCTCTTCATACCTTTCGTCACGGCGAGTCGGTGGCCGAATCCTGGGCGAAATTGGGTTCGAGGGTCCGGCACGTTCATATCAAAGATTCGTCCCGCTCGTCGGCAGAGTCGTTCGACCTGGTGCTGACCGGAACCGGCTCGGTTCCGATTCCGTCGATCCTGGACGTGCTGGAGGCGGCCCGGTTCGATGGATACCTCTCATTCGAGTGGGAAAAGGCCTGGCTTCCGGAAATCGAGGAGCCCGAAGTGGCGATCCCGCATTTCGCTCGATACATGGCAGCTCAAGCCACCGCGACATAAAGGTCAGCTCAACCCGATCCGGCCGACTCTCCCGAAGATGGGATCTCGTCGCTGAGGTGGATGCGCTCATGGAGCCAGCTGAGGGGGCGGGGGGCCCACCAGTTGTACTTCCCCAACAGGCGCATGACAGCCGGAACAACCAGGGCTCGGACAATGGTTGCGTCGACGGCCACGGCGACCGCAAGCCCAAGTCCGATCGCCTTGATTACCACCGCCTGAGCCAGGCCAAAGGCGAGAAAGACGATGATCATGATCAGGGCTGCGCTCGTGATCAGACGTCCGGTTCGTTCCAAGCCGGTCGCGACCGCGGAGCGGTTGTCGTGGGTACGGCGGTACTCCTCCTGGATGCGGCTGACCATGATCACCTCGTAGTCCATGGAAAGTCCAAAGACGATGGCGAATAGGATCGGAGGAACGCTGGGGTCGATGGCCTGCGGGGTGAAACCAAGCAGCCCGCTGAGGTGGCCATCCTGGAAGATCCAGACCAGGGCGCCGAACGACGCTGAGATGGAGAGCAGGTTCATGATCACCGCCTTAAGAGGAAGAACAACTGAACCAGTGAGCAGAAACAGCACCAAATAGGTCACGGCGAGCACGAAACCGAAGGCATAGGGGGCGACACGGAGGATGTAGTTGATGATGTCCACGTCGAACGCGGTAACACCCGTTACCAAAACCTGGCCTCCGCCGGACAGTGTCAGGTCCCGGATGCTGCTGAGTTGGTTACGGGCCGCGGGGCTGCTTTCAACCTGGTTACTGAAGGCCTCCACGACGACAATGTGGGGCCCGACGGAGCTGGCCAGCGCTGACCTGATGGTCCCAGAAAGGGTCGATGGGGACTCATTCACATACATGTTCTGGTAGTCCGACACGGTGAGGGCCGGATCCAGGTTGAAGATGCTGTCGACCCTCAGGATCCCCTTGACCGCGGCGATTTGGTGGGTCAGACGATAGAGGTCGGCGACCCGATCGGCGGTGAGCGGGTTGCCGCTGGGATAGTAGGCGACCACATCGAAGGTGGTCTGATTTTGGCCCGGAAAGTTGGCCACCAGGAGGTCGTACCCTTGCCTGGCTTCGATCGTGGCCGGCAATCCCCTTGTGTCGCCGGTTGCCATCTGTAGGTGGGTAAACGGAATGCCGGCCAGCACCAAGAAAGCGAGGGCGGGGCCAAGGACTAAAATCGGCCTCTGCATCACCCATTCGGCGATTCCCCGCCAAAACGGCGATCGGGCGCCGAAAGCGGTGACGTGGGTTGTGGGTCTGCGCGAAAACACATGGAGCACCCGCAAACGGTTGACGCTGCTTCCCAGCACGCTCAGCAACGCCGGCAAGAATGACAGGCCATAGAGCACGGCAAGCCCCACGGAAATCGCTCCCGCTGCGCCCATTGAAGCGAGAAAGGTGCCTCGAAAGAAGAGCAGGCCCGACAGCCCAACCGCGACGGTGACGCCGGAGAAGACGATCGCACGCCCCGATGTCGCGACGGATCGGACTACGGCATCCTCGGTGTCCGCCCCAGCGGCAAGCTCCTCCCGGAAGCGGTTGACCAGGAACAGGGAGTAATCGATGGCGACTCCCAGCCCGATCAGCGCCACGATGTCGATCGCGTAGGAGGACACGTCGGTAACGTGGGCGAGCAGGAGAGTCCCACCCACGCCGCCGATGACGGTCAAGATGCCAACTCCGATGGGCAGCGAGGCGGCGACCAAGGCCCCGAAGACCAGGAGGAGGAGGATCAAGGAGAGGGGTAATGAGACCGATTGGGCCCGCGCCAGATCGGATTGGAGAGTCTTGGTGGATGCCACGGTGACTGCCAGATCGCCGGTCGCAAGGATGTTGAGGCGCGAGCTGTGAACCTCGTCCCGCAGTGTTTGGTAATAGTCCTCCGCGGTGCTCAGGCGGTCCTTGATATTGACCAGGACGAGAGCGGAGTGGTCGTTATTGGAGCGCAGAGCGGCGGCGGCCGGTCCAGATCCAGGACCGCTCTGGTCATAGGGGGTGACCAAGCTGGAGACCCTAGAGTCAGCCCGAAGGGGCCCCAGCGCTGAGCTGACGTCAGCTTGAAACAAGGGGTCCTCCGTCCGCCGGTGGACGTCCGTGAATATTAGGTCGAAGCTTGTCCCCGTTGACCCCTGAGGGCTGTGGACTGTGGCTAGGAGGTTGGCTGCCCTCACCGCTTGGGCATCCCCGGAATACCCGCCGTTGGCGAATTTGCCCCCGGTCAACAACATCCCAACGGTGATGCCGAGAAGAACCAAGGACATTGCCAGCGTCAGCCAGCGGAACCGGAAGACCAACCTTCCCCAACTTGCGAAACCACTGTCCACGTTTGTCTCCCAGTTACAAATTTGGCGGGCCGGCGAAGTGCTGCCCGGCCCCGAGGATTAATTGCTGCAGCAGGCCAGTTGCCGCCCGGCTGTCGAGGGTTGGATCGAAGAGCCGTTGCAGGGGGATTCCGGTCAAACCCGCCCAGGCCACCGAGGCCAGGGCGGCGAGCGCGGGCGGCTCCATCTCAGGAAGCAGCTGAGCGGCGATCTTCTCGATATAGAGCCGGTCGGCGCGGATTAACTCCGCTATTGCATCCGCCACCTTAGGGTTGTGTAGGCCAACGCCGATGAGTTCGAAAAACAGCCGGTGCATATCGTCGAAGCGGCCCGCCTGGTGCTCTTCCAGGGCTACCGCCGCGGCCTCATCGGGGGGCAAGCGGTCGAGTTCCGCTAAGAGGGCTCGCGATGATTCTTCGATCACCGCCACCAGGAGATCCACCTTCGACCGGTAGTAGTAATGAACCAGACCGGGGGCAACCCCTGCTTCGGCGGCGATTTCCTTGATCGAGGTGCGAGCCAACCCCTGGCGCAGGACGCAGGCCCTGGCGGCTTCCATGATCTGATCGCGCATGAATTGCTGTCTCCGTGAGGTTCCGATGGAGCGGGGGCGAGTCGTTACCAATCGTTCAGAGGTTGGATTGCTCGACGGCTATCCCGGCTAGTTGGTCGACCAACCAAGGTCATCCTAGCATCTGCTTACGGCATGATGACTGGGCGAAGATGACTGGAATCAAGAGAGTGGGAATCGTAGGGATGGGTTTGATGGGCGGATCCCTGGCCCTTGCGCTGCGCGCCAGCAGGCCTGAACTGGAGCTGATCGGGGTCGAGCAGGATGTCGACACTCGGGCCGCGGCTTGTGAGCGTGGCTTTGAGGTGGGTGCGGACATCACCACACTGGTGGGGTGTGATCTGGTGGTGCTGGCCGTACCGATCTCGGCCATGGCCCAGGTTCTGGCTGACGTCAGGCCAGTCGCTGGCGCGGCTCTGGTGACCGATCTTGCCAGCACCAAGACCGAGATAATGGGCTGGGCTCGGGTAATCGGGTTGGACCTGATCGGTGGACATCCCATGTGTGGCCACGAAGGTTCCGGATTTGCGGTCGCCGATGGAGCGATATATCGCGGTGCCCCATGGGTCCTGACTCGGGAGGCGCCCCTGCTCGAGGCCTTGGTCAGGAGTATCGGTGCGGTTCCCCTGATCATGGACCCTGCGCGGCATGACCATCTGGTGGCCGGCGTCAGCCACGCCGCCCTGATGCTGTCAACAGCCTATATGCTCGCGATCGGGGAATCATCGGACTGGGCGGCCATGGCTGAGCTGGCGGGACCAGGGTTCCGTGATGTCAGTCGCCTGGCGGGCGGGGATCCGCGAATGTATTCATCTATCGCGGCCACCAACGGCCATGAGGTGGGAGTGTGGTTGGATGCCGTGATCGATTCCCTGACCTCGATGAGAGACCAACTGGCCGATGATCCGAAGGCTCTGGCGGCGAGATTCGAGGCTGCATCGCGATTGCGCCGGCAATGGCGGCAAAGGAGTGCCGATGTTAGTTCGGGTTAGGAAGCCGGGCCGGCTGGAGGGCGACATCCTGGTCCCTGGAGACAAGTCGATTTCACATCGGGCCCTGATGTTCAACGCCATCGCCGAGGGCAAGGCCGTGGTCCGGGGGCTCAGCCCTGGAGCCGACGTCTTGTCGACCGCTTCCTGCTTGCGCCAATTGGGCGTCAGCATCGAAGATGGGGTCATCCAAGGCCGCGGGATGCGGGGATTGGAAGAGCCGTCGGAGCCGCTTGATTGCGGCAACTCAGGCACGACGATGCGACTCCTTGCCGGCCTGCTCTCAGGGTGCCCCTTCAGGACGACCTTGCTCGGCGACGAGTCGTTGAGTCGACGTCCGATGGACCGGGTGGCAAACCCTCTCCGAGCACTGGGAGCCTGGGTTGAGACCAGTCCCCTGCGGGTGGGGGAGAGCGGAAAGTTGGTCGGCAAGGAGCTCCGGCTCCCCGTGGCGAGTGCCCAGGTCAAATCCGCTGTCTTACTGGCGGGCCTGCAAGCGGAGGGGGAGACCACCGTAGTGGAGGTGGGGCCGACCCGCAACCACACTGAGCTGATGTTGGCCGCCATGGGGGCACCGGTAAGGATCGCCGACCGGCACGTCACGATCGGGAAAACCGCACGTCTCAACCCACTTAACCTGACCGTCCTGCGCGACTTCAGTTCCGCGGCTTTCTGGCTCGTGCTTGGTGCATTTCACGCGCATTCCCTGCTCCGCCTGCCGGGCGTGGGACTCAACTCCACCCGGTCCGGCTTGCTCGAGGTGTTGGAGGCGGCCGGAGTCAGGTTCGGGCGGGAGGCAGCCCGGATGGAGGGTCTTGAGCCGGTGGCGGACCTGACGGCAGGGGCTCAGGGATGGCCGCTGACGGCGCTTGCGGTCGGGCCTGAGGAGGCTGCTCTGAGCATTGACGAGCTGCCGATCCTGGCCGTGGCGGCGGCCCATCTCCCCGGGATCAGCCGGATTGTGGGAGCTCGCGAATTGCGTTTCAAAGAAACCGACAGAATTTCGGCCATGGCCCTGGCCTTGCGCCAGATCGGAGTGCGGATTGAGGAGCTGGATGACGGCTGGCAGATTGAGGGCTGCGCTGCCACCGAGGGAAGCCGAATCGATTCGCAAGGTGACCACCGGGTGGCCATGGCGATGGCTGTCGCCGGCATGCTGGCCGAGGGGGTCACAGAGATCGAGGGCGCCGAGTGCGTCGATATTTCCTATCCCGGCTTCTGGGATCAGATCGATCGCCTGGGGGGCCTGTGCTGAAGATCGAGAGCCACTTGGACCTCGATCTCACCTGGCTGCTTCTGGAGGAACTCGAAGTCAGCGCTCCCCGACCTGACTTCGATGCGGATGTGAGCGCATTGGAAGAAGCGGCTCGGACCGGTGCCGTTGCCGCCTCCCTACCCGCTCGAGCCCTTTACCGGCGATTCGGTATCGATCCGACCCGTCACCGACCATCATCGGAGGCCCTCCTGCGCCGGCTCAAACGGGGTCAGCCGCTTCCACGGGTGAACTCGTTGGTCGATTTGGCCAATGTTCTCTCGGTCCGCTTTCAAATCCCGGTAGGCCTTTACGACCTCGATAAAGTGGACGGGGAGAATCTGGTGGTCAGATTGGGTGAAGCGGGCGAGGCATACACAGGTGTTGGTGGGTCAATCCTGAATCTTGAAGGGGCCATCGTCGTTGCTGATGACACAGGGCCAATTGGTAATCCAACCATGGACTCGGAGCGAACCAACGTCACCACTGAGACACAGCGTGCCGCCTGGCTCTTCTTTCTGCCTCCTCGGGAACCGGTCCTCGACCTGAGCGCGGAGATGCTGGCGGTCTTTGGCAGGGGGCTGGTTCGAGTTCCCAACTGGTCCCGGCTCGATTGATGGCCAAGCGCGAAGAAGTCCTGGTTGTCCTCCGCGAGGTGATTTTTCGGAGCGGAGTTTGGCACGGGCTGAGGACAGAGGGGATTGATGCTTTAGGCCAGGTCTTGCGGGCTTCCTCGTACTTCCTGCCCCGTGACGAGGTCGAAGACGACCCCGCCTACCAGCAGATAATTCCCTACATAGTCTTCCGCCATCAGCGCCGGTACTTCCTCACCAAGCGGCTCCATGCCTCTTCCGAAAAGCGACTGAGGCAGCAGTATTCGCTTGGAGTGGGTGGTCACATAAATCCGGGCGACGGCGATTCCGGAGACATTATCGACTCTGGATTACGCCGCGAGTGGGAGGAGGAGGTTGAATACCAGGCAGAGGTTAAGCCGACCCTGCTCGGTCTTCTCAATGACGACTCATCCCCCGTCTCGCGGGTCCATTTGGGGGTTGTTTTTCTGGTGGATGGGGACCGTCCTGAAATTGCGATCAGGGAGACCGAGAAGCTGTCCGGAGAACTGCTGACCATTGATGAGATGAGGCTGCACTATCTGGAGATGGAATCTTGGTCGCAGATTGTGTTCGACCACCTCGCCGAATCCAGCTCCCAGAGGCCCGGTCTCTAGTGGGGCTGAGTCGTGACCATGATGACGGCTGGTCCGAGTAGGACGATCCAGATCGTCGGGAAGATGCACCCCACCATCGGAAGGAGCATTTTCAAGCTGGCTTGGGCCCCCTGCTCCTGCGCCCGCT
>DASZFH010000164.1:0-4317 GCA_035939985.1 Candidatus Dormiibacterota bacterium | reverse complement strand
ACGGAACTACGGCCACGCTCAAGACGTGTTCCAGGCGGGTGAGCGCAGCCATCAACCTGGCGCTATCGTCGATCCCGGCGACCTCGAATTGGATCTCGGCGGTGGCCTCGCCGACTCCGGTGGTGGCGACATATTTCACATTGCCGCCGGCGCGAAAAATGACTTCGGTGACCCTGAAGAGCACCCCGGGCTCGTCTCGAAACGACACCAGGAGAGCAAGTATTTCGGCGTTATCGTGAACTGGGGTTGGCTGAGTCATAGGCCACCTATCATGGCGCGAAGCTGGGGTTGTCGAGCTAGAAATCCTGCGTCATTGGTTTTGAGGCCAAGGTTTGGAGATATCCTCCTGGCGTTGACTCCAGCTGGCAATTGTCTTCGCCAGCCAAGACTGAGAAAGATGCGAGGTACTCATTGATCAGAGTCGGAATTGTTGGATATGGGCATTGGGGACCCAACTACGCACGGGTTCTCGCCGAGCGCCTCCCCGGAGCAGAGTTCGTTGCCACAGCCGATCTCAGTGCCCGAAGGCTGGCCGCCGCGCGGGCGGAGCACCCTGAGATCAAAATCTATGCTGATCATCTGGCGATGGTCGAAGACCGATCGTTGGACGCAATCATCATCAGTACACCGACCACGACTCACCGTGCCCTGACCGAGGATTTCCTAAACGCAGGTGTTCACGTCATGGTCGAGAAGCCGATGTTCTCATCCAGCGCCGACGCTCGGGCGATGGGTGAACTGGCCGCCCGGAAAGGCCTCACCCTAATGGTTGGCCACACGTTTCTCTACAACCCGGCAGTTCGGGCGATCAAGAAGTATCTCAACGAAGGGACGCTGGGAAATGTCCTCTATATGTACTTCACCCGGACCGGTCTGGGACCCATCCGAGAGGATGTGAATGCGCTTTGGGACCTCGCCCCTCACGATCTGTCCATGATTCAGTACTGGCTGGCTGGTGACCCAGTGGATCTAACGGTTCAGGGCCAGTCCTACCTACGATCCGGCACCGAGGACGTCGCTTTCTTGAACTTACGTTACCCCAACGGTGTCCTGGCAAGCATTCACGTGAGCTGGTTAGACCCGATTAAAGTTCGCAGAGCGACGATTGTAGGGGACCAGAGGATGGTCGTCTTCGATGACACACACCCCACAGAAAAACTTCGCCTCTATGACAAGGGTGCAAGTTATCAACCCAGCCGGGGAGAGTTCGGTGAGTTCGTGGCATCCGTCCGTGACGGCGATATCTTGATCCCCAAAATAGATGGCACTGAGCCCCTACGAGCACAACTTCTCCACTTTCTGGATTGCATCCGCACCGGGGGTGTGCCGATGACCGGCTGGCAAGAGGGAGAATTCACGATCCGTATTCTGGAACGAGCTCAAGCGCAGCTGGATTCTCGATCCAAGGAATCCTCCGCTCCCCACACCCCACCAGGGATGCAGGCGATAGCGATTCCCTAGCCCAGGTTAAGACGAGATATGCCCCGATTCCAAGTCCAATGGGCCCGATGACCGAACTTCAGGTCAGTGTTTGATCCGCAGACTTAGCAGGACCACCGGCCGAAAGTACCCCCACCAGTCGATTACCACGCGAGCCCTCGTATAGGTCTGGCCACGGGCCGGGTAGGTGATCCGGACCGGGACCTCCTTCCAGCGATATCCGAGCATGAGAAGCTTGGCGAATAGGTAGGTCTCGACTTCGTAGCGTCCCAGCCAGGGCTGCCAAAGATCAATTCTCGGATCATCTAATACGCTCAACCTGTACGCCTGAAAGCCACCTGTGGCATCGGTCACCTTGGTCCAAAGGAAGAGATTAAACAGACAGGTGAAGACCAGGGTCAGAATCTGTCGGTGCCATGGAATATTCTCGTGGTAGGCCCCTGCCGAGTGTCGGGAGCCTCGGACCAGATCAAAACCCTCTTCGACCAGCGGCACCACAAGGTCGGGAATCTGCTCCGGGGAATGCTTGCCGTTGGCGGCCATTACCACCACAACTTCACAGTCGATGCCCTGAAGGTACCGTAGGCCATCGCGGATTGACGGACCCGGGCCCCCCCGCTCAGATCTCTCTATAACCACTCCGCCAGCCATACGTACCGCGTCCGGAGTCCCATCAGTCGAGCCATCACTGACCACAAGGACTGTATCCACGACGTCTTGTGGCATTCGAGCGAGTAGGCCTGACAACCGGTCGGACTCGTTGTAGGCGGGAATCAAGACTGCGACTTTGAGCCCGGAAATCACGTTAGGTCGGCGATGCAGTTATGACCTTTCACGATTGGAGGTTACAAAAGGGTGACTGAATACCAGCGCTGTATTTTTGGAGCCAAGGACGGGATCGGGCGTGTTGAACGTACTCAAACGTTGACCGCAGGCTCCGTCCCGACAAGACCGGGTGCATGAGTGGAAGGTCGTCTATCGTTTTTCACTGCTCCTAGAAGCGCTCTGTCAGTGGAGCGGGGATTCTCGGTTCGGGCCCAACATATTCCGACTGGGGTCGGATCAACCGATTGGATGAGCACTGTTCCAGGACATGAGCACTCCATCCCGCCATTCGTCCGACCGCGAACGTCGCCGGAAACATGTCTTTAGGAAGGCCGACCGCCTGAAGCACGCCGGCCGAGTAGAACTCCACATTGGTCGCTTGAGGTCGGTCTGGGTATTGTTCCATGAGGATCTTGAGGGCCATCTCTTCGACCCGAGATGCCAACGCGAAGAACACCGGATTGAGGCTTTCGCACATCGACTTGAGTATTCGCGCGCGGGGATCGTAGGTTCGATAGACCCTATGACCGAATCCCATGAATCGCTCTTTGCGGGCTTTCGCCGCACGAAGCCAGGGCTCCGCGTTGTCTGGAGTCCCAATCAACTCCAATTGATCCAACACCAGCGAAGGCGCGCCGCCATGAGCAGGACCCTTGAGGGCACCGACAGCCCCCACCAGGCAAGAGGCCAGGTCCGAGTCGGTGGAGGCGATCACACGAGCAGTGAAGGTCGACGCGTTCATCCCATGATCCGCGAGAAGTACCAGGTAGGTGTTCAGGGCATGAACCAACGCGGGAGTCGGTTCTTCTCCGGTCATCATGTATAGATAGTTGGCTGCATGGCCTAGGTCGGACCTTGGCGAGATCGGTGCTAAGCCCTGCCGCCGCCGATGCAGTCGAGCCAGAATGGTCGGCAAAACCGCCGTATATTTCATGGCCTGATCGATATCAGGTTTGTTCAAGGTTCCACGGGCACCCTCAGCCGAGACCACCGTTCGCAGGACATCCATCGGGTTGGTCTGCGGGCTGAGGTGATCGAGCGCAGCCAGCGCGGCCGGTCCAAGCAGGCGGTTGACGGCAAATAATTCAGACATTTGGGCTAGCTGGGATCCAGTTGGCAGGTCCCCATGCCAGAGGAGATAGGCAACCTCCTCGAAGGTCATGCTCTCGGCCAGGTCAGCGATTACATATCCCCGGTAGACGAGCCTGCCGTTTTGGCCATCGACCATACTGATTTTGGTCTGGACGGCGATAACACCCTCAAGACCGGGACTGAAGTCAGGCATGCTGAAGATAGTCTAACGGGGTCCTCGGATCTCCCCTAATCAGGGCGAATACACCGATGTTGGGGGCGAATGAACAGGGTCCAGCCGCGGGAGGGCTGTCGCAAGGCGGCGCCGAAAGGCATCCGGTCGCGGCTTCGGAGCTGAGAAGCCCAGAAAGCAGACTAACAAAGGTGTGTCTGACCACGTTCTAGGTGGCCCCCGAGGCCTTATTCCGAATCCGCCGATCCACGATGACGCCCCAAATCGGTGAATCGTGCGCATGGGGAGCCCAAGACCCGGCCCAATGGTGACCTAGAGTCTGCATCGTGAGGAACTCAACGGGATCCGCCCCGACAGAACGCAGAACTTTACCCCGCCAGCTTCGCCTCATGATATTTGCGATCCTTGCGTTGCTCTTGGGTGCAAACGTGATTCGGGCCACCCTCCTGGTACCCACGTTTGGGCTCGACTTTCACGTCTATTACCTGGCTGCTCATGCCGGCTGGGCCCAGGGGTGGAGCCACATCACCGACCCCTCGTATGTCTGGCAGGCAGGGCGCCGCCTCCATCCGGTGACCCTCCCTCTCAGGAACCCGCCGTTCATCATCTGGCTGATGGCCCCTCTGGCCCTTTTACCCGAACCACTCGGGTTGAGAATCTGGGTCTCGGTGTCGGTTCTGATCACCCTGACCGCATTCGCCTGGGTGGGCGGTCCACTCAAGAGAGAGCCCTTGTACTGGATGACCATCGCCGGGCTCTATCCCATCGTCTACATGCTGTTCCTGGGC
>DASZFH010000163.1:0-3018 GCA_035939985.1 Candidatus Dormiibacterota bacterium | reverse complement strand
ACGATGTTGCGGGCATCCTCAACCAGCAGTGCCGCGTCCGCCGCAATCTCCCCAAGGGAGGAATTGGCCGCTGTGACCACCGGCGTGCCTGCACGCATCGCCTCCAACAACGGGAACCCGAACCCCTCATAGAGGCTGGTGCAGATGAAAGCCGAGGCGTGGCGATAAAGAACTCTCTTCGTGGACCCATCGACATGACCGAGCACTCGGGACCGGGGCGATTTACGAATCTCAGCGGCAATGGCAGAGTCGGTTTCCCGCCCGATGGAAACGTAGGTCATACCTCCCGCGGTTTCGACGGCTCGCAGGCCGGTCAGCGGGTTCTTGCGTGCCTCGATCCGGCCCACCTGAAGCACATAAGGCCCCTCGATCCCCAGGGACCTCAGCGTCGCTGACGACAGCTCCAGTCCGGGGTCGGGGCCCTCTGCCAAGCCATCTCCACCGCCAGGGTGCACCACCCTGATCCGTTCTGGTGGGACCGCATATATCTGCCTCAGGTCCCTTGCGGTTGACTCGGAGACCGTGATCAGAAGCCGGCAGCGCCTGACAGCCCACTTGGTGGTGAGGCGTAGATAAGCGCGGTCTGACGGGGGGTAAGCCTCTGGGAATCGCTCGAAAGCAAGATCGTGAACCACGGTCAGGCTTGGTGCAGAGATCGCGAATGGGATCACGTGGGAGGGAGCAAAGAACAGTTCTGGAGGCCGCCGATTAAGTTCGATGGGCAACCGAACCTGGGACCAGAGGCGTCGAAATGGAAGGACTGTGGCGTCGATTCTTAGGGGCCCAGGCCTTGAGCAATAGAACCGCCAGACGACGTCGGGAAGCAAGTCAGGGAGGCGTTCGCAGACCTCTCGGGCATAGAGCTCAGTGCCCGTGATCGATCTACGCACCGCAGGATTGATGTCTACCGCCACGGTTGAGGCAGCCGGGCAAAGAAACGTGACAGTCATTCCGTCATCTTCTCGTCATAACCGAGGGCTAGAAGTTTCATTTACGTTTCGTTAACATATCGTCTCGGTGAAGGGAGAACACCACGAGTCTGTGCGCTTTGGGCGCGCCTTTGGCGCGGGCATCGCCGTTGCCGCGGTGCTTCTGGTTGCCTGCCGCGCCCCCGAGGCGGCTCCGATCCGGGACAGCCCCGCCGCGACCTCGATCGCTCCGGTGCCGGATTGGTCCGGCGTTGATCGGGTTTCTTTGCCGGCCTCAGCTGAGATGGCCATCCCGGCATTGATCCCGCCCGGACGGGCCGCGATTCGGGTCCCGATCTTGATGTATCACTACATTCGGGTCAATCCGGTGGCGTCGGATACGTTGGGCTTCAACCTTTCAGTAACGCCACAGAATTTCCGTGACCAGATGGATTGGCTGACGGCCAATGGGTACCACCCGGTCGATTTCAACGATCTGCGAGCATATTTCAGCGGCAAGGGGTACCTGCCCTCGCGTCCGGTGGTTTTGACCTTCGACGATGGCTATGCTGACCTCTATACCGATGCCTATCCCATTCTCCAGGCGCACCATTTCAAAGCGGTGGCCTATCTGGTGGCTGGTTTCTTGGGCAGCACTCATAACGTCAGTCGGACCCAAGTTCAGGAAATGGACGCCCACGGCATCGAGATTGCGGCTCACACAGTGACTCATCCGGATCTGACCAAATTGGCGACCGCAAGAATGCAGTGGGAGATAACGCAGAGCAAGCAGGATCTTGAGCAGCTGACCGGACACCCGATTCTGGACTTCTGCTATCCGGCGGGCCAGTTCAATCCGAACATCGAACAAGCTCTCGCGGACGCCGGCTTCAGCACGGCGACCACCGAACAGGTCGGGACCCTCCATTCGATGCAGGATCGCTACGCCTGGACCCGGGTCCGGGTTTCAGGCGGGGAGAATCTCACCGCCTTTGCCGGTTCCCTTGGAATCGAGGAGCCGCCTTTGGCGGCCGGTTCGGCCGCCGCCCTGGCGATCACCAACCCGCTGCTCGCGCTGCAGGACCAGACCACCAACCTCCAGGCGCCTCGCTCGCTTTCGATCGACAGCGGCTCCTGACCGGTCGATTCAACGCTCAGGCCGCAATGGGCTCCGATACGTGGACATCAATGCGAGTTCTGGGCATCCGGGTTGACTGCCTGACCTTCAAGCAGGCGGTCGAGCTATTGGCAACCTGGGGCTGTGGAGGACCGACCAGGTTGGTAGCGACCGTTAATCCAGAGTTCGTGATGAGAGCCAGGACGGATGCCGCCTTTGCTCAGGTCTTAGAGTCGGCCGACCTTTGTCTGCCGGATGGGTCAGGTGTAGTCTGGGCTGCCCGTCGAACGGGGTGCCGCACCATCGAACGGGTGACCGGCACCGACCTCTTGGCGGAGCTGGCTCGCACCTGTGCGGCACGAGGCTGGGCCATGTTCCTCCTCGGGGCTGGGCCTGGTGTCGCTGACCGCGCGGCCGATCGATTGCGAGCTTTGGCTCCGGGCTTAAAGGTTGAGACCCACGCGGGATCACCTGATGCGTCTGGAGACGAGCGGGCCCTAACCCTCATCCAGGAGTTTGGACCGCGAGTTCTCGCCGTCGCCTATGGAGCTCCCCACCAGGAGGCATGGATTGCCCGCAATCGGGATCGCATGAGGGTGCCGGTGGCGATCGGGGTCGGTGGGGCTTTGGACTTTCTGGCCGGGGAGGTCAGCCGGGCCCCAGCCTGGCTTGGTTCTATGGGGCTCGAGTGGACCTACCGGCTTCTGGTCCAGCCATGGAGGGTGTGGCGGATGCGAGTGCTCCCGCAATTTGTTTTCGATGTCTTACGGCAGTGGTAGTTACCTGGTGCCGTCTATCATTTGCTGCTCGATGAGCGATCCCTATGTTTGACCTTTCGATTGTGGTCCCTGCTTTCAATGAGGCAGATCGATTGCCTGCTGGGTTGGAGACCGTCTATGGCTTCCTCGCTCGGGCCGGCCGCTCAGCCGAGCTGATATTGGTCGACGACGGCAGCACGGACCAAACTCTCGATCGGATGGAGGTGGCGGCCCG
>DASZFH010000162.1:0-5193 GCA_035939985.1 Candidatus Dormiibacterota bacterium | reverse complement strand
GTATCCTCGGCGCCGACCTGCTGACCACCAACGTCAAGCATTTCCCGATGTTTGAGGGCCTCACCTCACCTTACTAACCGAAGCCTGGGCTTAGCCCCCGACGATGGCGATCACGATCTGGGTGCCGGTGGCGTTGGTCTTGGCCTGGACTTGACCGGTGACCTTGGAGTTGCTCTTGCGATCGAACCTGATGGTTCCGTTAACCGTGGAGGTGGAGACGACTTCCCAGTCTCCCTGGCTCAGCTCGGACTCATACCAAGAGTCAACGGTCGAAGGGGAGTCGGTCGTGCTGAGGTCGTACGTGCAGAGAGGTCCGACATGGCCCCACAGAACCTGGTTGGAGCCTGGGTAATCCGGCAGGTCCGCGGGCGCGCATGACCCGGCCTGGCCGACGTGGAGGAAGGTTCGGACTGCGTTGCCCGCGAGCACCGATCCGACCACCGCGAGGATGACCAGGCAGCCACACCCGCCCAGAATCCAGAACAGCGGACCTCGCCCGCGCTTCATTGGCGCCCCGCCGGTCGGAGCCCCAACTCCCTGGGTGGGGATCGGCGTCCACTGGGCACTGTTCCAGTAATAGAGACCGTCTGGTGAAAGCGCCCGCCAGGCCGTCCCATCCCACCATTGCTTACCGTCTTCTGAGCGCACGCTGACCGCATTCTAGACCGGCCCGGCACAGAAACATCACTGGCAAGCGAGCTCGACGACCGCGGTTGGTGGAAGGGTGCGTGATAACCTTTGGGGAGAGTCTGCCGCACCCGCGGCGAGCCACGCCTGACATCAGCCGGTGGGTTCGTCGCGACGATTTGGATGCCCGGCGCGAAAGCGAAGGTGAGCCTGCCCAAGGCGCCATTCAGGTTGAGGAGGGCAGTTTGATGGGTTTGTAAGGAGGCCAGTTGAGTTCCGACCAACGTCAGAACTTTTTCGATACCTCCCACGCCTCCTGGTAGATCCGGCCTGACCTGATCACGGCCTCGGGGGGTGGGAATCCCGACCCCAAACACGGAGGTGTGAATGTGACAACCTGGATTGCCCGGCCATGAGCAGCGGTGGCTATGACTTATCCCCGCCAGTCTGGAATCTCCTTCGACACGCTTAGAGTTCTGGCCAGTCCGGAGGGCTGGTTATGACTGAGCGGCGGGCGCGCCGGAACCCGCCCATCGCGGAGCGGGTCGTGCTCGATTCGGCCCACATCGGCGACATCCATGGGGCCCTTGGGACTCTCAAGATGGATGCCGAGCGTCCGCGTGGCTTCAAGCGACGGGTGCTGGCTCTATTGGCAATCGTCGGGCCGGGCATCATCGTCATGGTCGGCGACAACGACGCCGGGGGGGTAGCGACTTACAGCCAGGCGGGCCAGAATTACGGCACCAGCCTGCTCTGGGTGCTTCTGCTCCTGATTCCTGTCCTGATCGTCAACCAGGAGATGGTCGTAAGGCTCGGCGCGGTTACGGGCATGGGCCACGGCAAGCTCATCTTCGAGCGCTTCGGCAAACTCTGGGGAGCGTTCTCGATCGGGGATCTCTTCATACTCGACTTTCTCACCCTGGTGACAGAGTTCATCGGTGTCAGCCTTGCCTTCAGCTATTTCGGTGTCAGCCCCTACATCTCAGTTCCGGCCATGGCCGCGCTGCTGGTGCTGGTGACCGTGACGGGAAGCTTCCAGCGCTGGGAGCGATTCATGTTCTTCTTTATCGCGGCCAACTTCCTGGTCATCCCCCTCCTCCTTTTCGCCCATGCCCCGATCGGTCCCGTGGTCCACGATTTCATCATCCCGGGAGTGAAAGGCGGGCTCAATGGCACGTCCGCTCTTCTTATCATCGCCATCGTCGGCACCACGGTCGCCCCTTGGCAGCTGTTTTTCCAGCAGTCCAACATCGTTGACAAACGGATCACGCCCCGCTGGATCCCATACGAGCGACTGGATACCATAGTGGGTTCGCTGATAACCGTCGTTGCGGCCTCCGCGATCGTTATCACCTGTGCCTTTGCCTTTCGGGGCACCCATTTCGAGAACGCCTTCACCGACGCTGGAGGGGTCGCGCACGCCCTCGCCAAGACCCTTGGCCCCGCCGGTGGGGCGATGTACGCAATCATCCTTCTCAATGCTTCGCTGATCGGGGCGGCCGCGCTGTCCATCGCCACCTCGTACGCCGTCGGGGACACGTTCGGGATCAAGCATTCCCTACACCGCGGAGTCATGGATGCCAAGGGCTTTTACGCCAGCTTTACTCTCCTCGTGTTTGGGGCTGCGGCGGTTGTGCTCATACCCAACGCTCCCCTGGGCCTGATCACAACTGGTGTCCAGGCCCTGGCCGGGGTGCTGCTGCCTGCAGCTAGCGTTTACCTTTTGATCCTGTGCAACGATCGAGCAATCCTAGGGCCGTGGGTCAACCCGCGCTGGCTGAACGTGATCTCGGTCGGAATCATCTCGACGCTGGTTATCCTCTCTCTGGTTTTGACCGTCACCACTCTCGCCCCCAATGTGGATGTGGTCAAGATGGTTGAGATCCTGGGCAGCATTTTGGTAGGGGGCCTGCTTGTGGCCGCAGTCGTCCAAGTCATCGATTCGCGTAGGGGGCGGCCGATCATCGCGCGTGGCCCGCTAGTCAACCGTGAAACCTGGACAATGCCGGCGCTAGCTCTTCTCGATCGTCCGGTCTGGTCGCGACCGACTCAATGGACGGTCATCGCGATTCGTGTGTATCTGGTCTTGGCCGCGGTGCTGCTCGTCGTGCGCACGGTTCAGCTGGCTTCCGGGAGGTAGCATGCAATGCAGTTGAGGGTCTATTTCTCTCAGGTTGTCGGTCGACCGGTGCTTGCCCGAATGGGTGACCGTGTGGGTGCGGTTGCTGACGGCATCGTCAAGCTCGTTGACGGCAGCATGCCGGCACTGACCGGGATTCTTCTGCGGGTGGAAAATCGAGACGTATTCGTCAGCATCGATAACGTCGCCAAGCTGACCGACAGCGCTCTGCATCTGAGCCGCAACAAGGTGGACATGCGAACCTTCGAGCGGCGTCCGGGCGAGGTCCTTCTGGCACGAGACGTGCGCGGCGGCGCGGTCATCGATGTCGAGGGCGCCCGTTTGGTTCGAGTGCGCGATGTCGTCCTCGAAGGCGAAGGCAAGCTGTGGCGAGTGGTGGCTGTGGTGTCAGCTCCACCGACAACCTTCACAACCTTCTTCAAGGGCTTGTTTGGGGCCAGGCAGTTGAATGAGGAGATTCCCTGGAGCCGCTTGGAGCCATTGGTCGGCCATGTCCCAAGCGCCGGCCTGTTGCTCCCGTTCGGCAGGCTGTCCAAGCTCCATCCGGCCGACATCGCAGACATTGTGGAGCAGGCTCGCCACGAGGAGGGGGAGCAAATCCTGAGTGCGGTGCAGTCGGACCGTGAGCTGGAGGCCGATGTCTTCGAAGAGATGAGTGAGGACAAGCAGCTCGAATACCTCAAGGATCGGAGCAATGAGGAGGCGGCAACAGTCCTCTCCAACATGAATCCGGACGATGCGGCCGATCTCCTGACCAAGGTCGACCAGGAGCGGCGTAAGCCAATGCTGGAGGCGCTTGAGCCGGACCAGGAAGAGAAGGTTCGCGCCCTACTCGGCTACGGCGAGGACTCTGCCGGGGGGCTGATGAGCAATGAATTCCTAGCCCTCCCTGAGGAGCGTACGGTGGCCGAGGCCATTGAACACATTCGCCGCCTGGAGGAGGAGCCCCATATCCTGACGGTGGTCTACGCGCTCCAAGAGGGGAAGCTCTCGGGCGCGATCCCGATCGCCCGCCTGTTTCGGGCGGACTCGGCGGACCGGCTCAAGGATCTGGTCGAACGGGAGCCGGTAGCCCTCTACCCGGACGCTGACCTACCTTCGGTGGCGGTGGAGATGACCGACTACAACCTCTCGGCATTGCCGGTAGTGGATCAGGACTACAAAATCCTGGGCGTGATCACCTATGACGACCTCATTGAAGCCATGCTTCCCGAGGACTGGCGCTGGCGAGGCCGCTCTCACCGACCCAGCTAGGGTTCCACGATGATCGAGGTGGGTACTTCCGCGGGAGTCAGGTCTAAAGCTGCTGCCGGGCTCAATGCCGGGAGGAGGATTGCGCACCTAATGGTCAGGACCACGAGGATGGCAAGCTGGCTCAAAAGGACGTCATAGACGATGCTGCCGAAAGTGTGGTGGAAGGCGAAGATGGCGACACATTGAATCACCACCCCCAATCCCAAAATCGGGATGAAGACCCGGTCCTTGACCGCGATTGAAAATTGAATCAGGAGGTTGTCCAGACTGAGGGCCAGCCCGGCCACCCCGATGGGCAGGACGTCGGGAATGATCGGGCTGTAGTCGTGACCGAACAGGGATCCCACGATCAGGCCCGGCAGCACCCCGAAGACAACGATGGCGCCCACCCCAAGCAGGCCCACGATTCCAGCCGATTTGGCTAGAAGGTGGCCAGGGTGCTCATCTTTGGCCACCGCTTCGATCACCTTGGGAAATAGCACCTGTCCCACGCTCATGGTCAGGAAGTAGATGATGGTTCCGATCTTATTGAGGGCCCCGTAGTACCCCGATACGGTTCCTACCTTGACTCCGGTTGGGTCCTTGAGCACGACCCCGGCGAGGATGGTGTCGGTGTTATAGAGAAGGAAAATCCCGAGAGTGCCCAGCGCGGCCAGAATTGAGAAACCCACCATCGTACGCAGTGGCGCCGGGACTGGCTTCGACATGATCACATCCTTGAGGGAGTAGGCACCCACCACCGACGCGACCATCACTCCACCCAGCACGGCGGCCATCGCGCCGCCCACTTTGAGCCCGATCA
Source organism: Candidatus Dormiibacterota bacterium (assembly GCA_035939985.1). Lineage (GTDB taxonomy): Bacteria > Chloroflexota > Dormibacteria > Dormibacterales > Dormibacteraceae > DASZFH01. Next base: position 370 of record DASZFH010000162.1, on the reverse strand, counting down.
GCAGAGCGACCACCAGGCCCGTGACCCGGAAAACCAGTTCGATCGACAAATTCAGTGAGAGGGCCCCAAATCGCTGCATCCCCTGGAGAAGTCCCCTCAGAATGGCCAGTTGCCAGGTGACCAGCAACGCCAGCGCCATCACCAGCAGAGGCAGGGGCCACGTGATGCCGAGAAACCGGATCAGTTGCGATGAGAATAGGAGCGCCAGTAGCACCAAGACGATGCTGGGAAGGAGCAGATAAAGGGCAGTCCGTCCAGCGATATAACGGATGCTGCCCAGCCGACCGTCCCGCTCCAGGATGCTTGAGTACCGGGCCAGGATGAGGATCAGAGCGTAGGCCAGCACGGTGCCGATCGCATAAACTGCGAC
>DASZFH010000161.1:0-1780 GCA_035939985.1 Candidatus Dormiibacterota bacterium | reverse complement strand
AGCGCGGTGATCGCAACAGACAGGTACTGGACCCCGGACAGCGCGCTCAGAGCGGCGGTCAAGTAGTAATCGACCAGGATCAAGAGGCCCCCGAGCAAACCCATGAAGGGATGTAGGGCCCGTGACGCGACGGTCACGACTCCGCCCCCCTCCGGATAGCGCCAGGCCACTTCGGAATATTTCATGGCCAGCAGCACGAAGACCACCAGGACCATGGAGACGAAGATGGCCGACTGCTGGTGATACTGCGGGCTGAGGATGCCCGGGACGTAGTAAATCGAGGTCCCGATGTCCGCAAAGACCACCGCCCAGCACAGAAAGGCACCGAGATGCCCGCCCGCGTGGACCTTGATCCGCCGACGGGGCCGGTGAGTGACCATCACCGGAACGGTTCTCTAAACCCCCGAAAACGACATGAAACCGCCATCGACTGGGATCACGGTCCCAGTGACGAAAGCCGCGCCGGGGCTGCAGAGCCAGATCAGAGTGCTGATCAGATCATCGGGCTCGCCGAATCGAGCCAGGGGCGTGTGGTTGATGATTGTCTGCCCTCGGTCCGAGAGGCTCCCATCTTCCTTAAGGAGTAAGGCCCGGTTCTGATCGCCGATGAAGAATCCAGGTGCGATGGCGTTGACCCTGATTCCGGGGCCGTGTCGGCGGGGCAACTCAACTGCCAGCCAGCGGGTGACGTTTTCGACCGCCGCCTTGGCGGCCCCATAGGCGATAACTCGCGTCAGAGGGCGGAAGGCTGAGGCTGAGGAGATGTTGATGATTGAGCCCTCTCCCGCGTCCGCCATGGCCTGGCCGAAAACCAGGGTGGTCTGGACCGTCGAGGTCAGGTTGAGATCGACCGCCCCTTTGAAAGCTTCGATGTCGAGGCCGAAAATCGAGGCATCCGGCCCGATCGTGGCACCTGGGATGTTGCCGCCGGCCGCGTTGACCAAAATTTGCAGTCCGCCCCACGTCTCGATCAGCTTGGACCGGGCCCGTTCCAGGTCGGCGACGATGTTGACGTCGGCCTGGAGAGCCATCGCCTCACCGCCATCCCTTTCGATCTCTCCCGCCAGCGCTGCCGCGACTTCAGCCCGACGGCCGAGAATTCCCACCTTGGCCCCCGCACCCGCCAGGGCCCTGGCCATCGCCCCTCCGAGCACCCCGGTGCCACCGGTGACGACAGCCACCTTGCCCTTGAGGCTGAAAAGCTGATTGATCAAAAGGTCTGCCACTGATACCTCCAACCCAGTTCCCGATCAGGAGTGCGCGACCAAGCGATGGGCTCGTCCATGTCAGGCTGGGACATACAACTAGAAGCCTTGGCGGCCATCCAACCGCTCAAGCAACCGCGCCTTTGCGCATCACGCAAGGGAAATTCACGGATCAATCATGCGCGAAAGGCAAAAGCGAGGTCCGGCGGCCACCACCGGACGGCTGTCAGAATGGTGGAGATGGAGTCCCGATCCGGCATCCAGGCCTTCTCCCTTCAGGGCAAGACCGCGGTGGTTACCGGAGCCCGTTCTGGCATTGGACAGGCGATCGCGATCGGCCTGGCCCAGGCGGGAGCCGACCTGATCCTGTGGGGCGGCCGCGGAGGTCTGGACGAGACGGCCAAGGCGGTGTCCGACCTGGGGCGCTTGGCTGGGACAACCGAGGCGGATCTCACCGACCAGGACTCGGTGGACCGAGCCGCGAGCGAGATCCTAGCTGGGCACGAAGTCGAAATCCTGGTCAATTCGGCCGGCATGATCCGGCGCGGACCCGCCGTCGACGCCCCTATGGAGGG
>DASZFH010000160.1:0-2473 GCA_035939985.1 Candidatus Dormiibacterota bacterium | reverse complement strand
GGCCCGCCATTGCTCTCGGGCGGCGATGGTTCCGGCATGATCGATCGCGGATGCCCGCAATTCCGGCCGGCCTCCGAGCTCCCAGTAGCCCAACCGGCCACGCAAGGCCAGAATCAGACCGCTCACCACGACCCAATCCAGACCGTCGGGCTGAACATCCTGCCGAACTTGGTCTAGAGATGCCCCTTCCAGAACGACTCGGATCGACGCCCCTGCGCCGGCCCCGTTTTGGAGGCAGAATGAGACTGCACCAGGTTCGAACGCGACCTCGGTCACCATCCCGGCCACGCCGACTGGATCCGGGAAACCGGCGTCCAGCCGCGCGGACAGCATTCGATGGAGCTCGGCGATGTCGGTGATCATTCCCCGGATCATCCCATCAGGGAGCGCGCCGCGCTTCCCAAAGCGCGACATGGGTGTTCAGAGGACAATGACCCACAGCCAATATGTCGATTTTGATACCCCCCAAGCGGGCTCCAGTCCATTTCTCGGGCCTCTACCGCCTCATTGCCTTACAACTCGCGGTGGTACTGCTGGTCGGGCTCATCCTGGCAGGCGGTTGGTGGATCGTCCAGCGCGGACTGGGCTCAACAGCCACGCTGCTGGTGACGGCGAGCGGCCGGACGGCTCAGACGGTCGCGATCAGCGGTATCGGAATCCATGGCAGCCATGGCTGGATCGACTTGAAGCCACAGTTCTCCGGCCTCATCCCACCGGCGCCTGCTTCAGCCACGGTTACCCAGGTCAACATCGCCAGCGGGCCCTATGACGGGTTGCGGATCGGAACCACAACAGTGGACGTCAGGTTCGCTGTCCCAAGCAGCGGACTGCTACCGCTCCTGGTCGACTTCGAAGCGGGGTCGGTTCAGCCTACCGGCATCTACATCGGGGCCGCTGACGTCTCAGTGGGCCTCAATGAATTATCAGGGCAACTGCGAGCCATGCCCACCTTCTCCCTCCTCGACCAGGATGGCGCAAGGTTCAACAACAGCCTCATCGCAGGCCATACCGTGGTCCTGGCCGCGTTCCACACCCAATGCCGCCAGACCTGCCCGCTCTACACGGGATTGTTTCTCCAGTTGCAGCAGGAACTACCCCCGGGTACGGTGTTGGTCGAAGCAACCACCGACCCCGCTGTCGATACCCCGCCGACCCTAAAGTCGTACGCCGATTCGATCGGCGCCCGCTGGGAACTGGTGACCGGATCGGCGTCCGACCTGCAGACGTTTTGGGAGCCCCTCGATGTCCCCCTGAGCACGGGTGACGCACATGCTTCGACACTGGCCGTGATCGATCCCCATGGCTATATTCTTGACACCTTCCAGGGAGCCCCAGATCTGAACGGGAGTTTGCCCCCCTCCCTCGAATCCACCCTGGGGGCCGAGGGCTATCGTGAACTCCAGACCCACGGCAGCGGCTGGGGCCCGAGCCAGATCCTCGATTCGCTCCGTCGGGTTGAGGAGCTTGGAAGCCGCTCCCAAGCGGGCGGCGAAGTGGCTCCGATCGTGACCTTGAAAGACCTGGCGGGTAAATCGATCACGATCCAAGGGGACCCGGGCAGGCCCCTCCTGATCAACTTCTGGGCTTCATACTGCCTGCCCTGCCGAACGGAATTGCCCCTGCTCCAGGCCACCGCTGTCAGTCATCCCGATCTCTCCTTGATCTTGATCGACGAACGCGACAGCCCGGCAGCGGCACGCCTGTTTCTGTCTCAACAAAAGGTGGGCCTGAGGTCGGCCAGCGATCAGGACGGAAAAGTTGGAGCTCTCTTCGCTGTCAGTGTGCTTCCGCTGACGGTATTCGTCTGGCCTGACGGAGTGGTTGAGAGTCGTAGCTTGGGGCAGCTCGACCCCGGCGCCCTGGCCGAGCAGCTCGCCACGCTCAGGGCCTGACCGTTCGCACTCAGGATCGAGGGCGGGAGTTCAGTCCAAACAGAGCGATCAATGCCCCGACCAGGAGCATACCAACACAAATCCCCATCGCCAGGTGGAATGCGGTCACCGAAGCCCCGGCTGCTTCCGACACCAGGGCCGGGTCGACCGGTCGGTTGAGAGGGCTGAGCCCAGCCGGATGCCGTCCCAGTTGGGAAAAGAAGGTCGCCGAGACCGCGACGAATACGGCTGAACCGGCCAGCTGAGGCCCAACCCGCGAAACCGCGTTGTTGAAGGCAGACGCAACCCCCCCGTGTTCGGGTGGCACCGATCCCATCAGGGTGGCGGTGAGCGGAGAAACCAAGGTGCTGATGCCAAGCCCAAACAAAACGGTGCCCGGCAGGATGTCGACCCAATAACTGGGCGGGGGCAGATAGCTGGCGGGATGCCCCAGGTTCAGCGTCCATGGCTGACTGCCCGCCGGGACCCTCGCGAACCACATCAAGGCAACAGCCATGAGGAGCGGCCCCAGAGTGAGCAGAGGTCGCGGCCCTACCCGGGCCACCAGGGCTCCGGCACGTGGCGATAGGACGATGACGAAA
>DASZFH010000159.1:0-4549 GCA_035939985.1 Candidatus Dormiibacterota bacterium | reverse complement strand
TTCGAATTTCGAATTTCTTGAATCTGAGCGATTGAACTCGGGTCCTGGGATTCTTGCCCGGCAAGCTCGGCCAGGGCTTCCTCAATCGAGGGTTCAATTGACTCTGCCCGCGCAATCGCTTCCAGGAGCAGATCGATCTTGAGCCTCGATTCCACCTCCCCACGGGTGGCCTCCTTCCACTGCTCAGCCGTTTGATTCAGATAGGCAAGATAGACCTCCAACCGGATGCCCTGGTGCGAGAGCCGGTGTTCGAGGTCGGCCAGATCCCGATCAAGCTCCCGCTCAATGAGAGGAGGTGGAGCGACAATTCCTGAGCTTTCGAGAGCAGAGGACAGAGCGGCTTGCTCGAAGGTGGCTTCGTCCATCTTCTTGGCTCTGGTCTCTAAATCCTCTCTCAGACTCTGGCGTAGCTCCCCGGCTGTTGCATACCGGCCACCGCTGATGGATACAGCCTGGACGTCATCGAGCTCCGGGATCCGGACTTCCTTGATCCCCGAGATCAACGCTTTGAGTTTGCCTTTCTTACCCGCCAACTCCTGGTTCGAATAGGTTGAAGGGAGCTCGATATCGACCTCGACCGATTCCCCTATAAACCGGCCTGGCAAGGCGACCAGCAGCTCGGGCAGGAGTTCTCCGTCGGACACATCCAGTTCGGCCGCCTCCCGTTCCTCGACGGAGTCCTGGGCGCCCTCCAGACGAATCTCGATGTTCGCGATCACACGATCCCCAATCCGGACCTCGCGTTCGACGGCTTCCACCTCGGCATCTTTTTTGCGCAGAGCGAGCAATTGCTGCTCAACCATCTCGTCTGAAATTTCCGTACGACGGTATTCGATGTTGAACGTGCCGGCCACCGGCAGCTTGACCTCGGGCATCACGAATACCTTTGCCCGAAGCTTGGCACCGCTACCCTGCCCCAACTCGACCACTTCGACCTGTGGTCTGGAGATCGGTTCCAGGCTCTGGTCGTGGATGGCCTCGGCGATCAGGCCGGGAACAATCGTGTCGACAACCTCATCGCGGATGGCGGTTCGACCCAACTTGGCCTCGATCAAAGCACGGGGAGCATGACCGGGCCGGAATCCCTGGATTTTGACGCGCCGACCAAGGCGGTCCACGGCCCGCTCAAAGGCGGCGTCCACCGTTTCCCGGGGTACGTCGATGGCAAGAACCACCTGGCTGTCGGGGAGCGGCTCGCTGGTTACTAGCAGTTCAGATGTCACAGCGGTCGATTGTAGGAGGGAGCTGGGCTGGGGGTTCGCTTGGCCCAGAGTGTCACCGCAAGGAGGACGAGCGCGTCGGCGATGAGACCTGCGGGAAGGGGCAGGAGGAGGTTGTGTAGGACGCAGAGCGTAATCGCGCCACCCAGAATACCTTTGATTATTGATGGTGGCCGGGTCCGCATGATCAGGCCTGCAGCGACTAGGAGTGAGGTGAAGTCGTAGAGAATCACGTAGGTGGTGATGAGAAGGGATCCGGCCAGACCCGCCGCAAGACTAAGTTCCGGTCGATTCCTGGTCAGCCGCCCGGCCCAACCAACCAACCCTACTACCGCTGCCGTGAGTGCCACGCCCGCGACCGTGCCGAAGGTTCCTATCAGGGTATCGAGCGCAAGATAGCTGCCGTGGTCGGCGTAGGTTACTAGAACCGCCGCACGATACTGATTGATCCCGCTCCAGCCTAGCCCGACCAGTGAAACCAACGTTACGGCGCAGGTTACGGTCGCCCCGGCGATGATCGCCCGCTTTTGACCGGAGAGAAGGAGCGCAACTGGGGCCAGGCTAAGAAGCTGCGGCTTGAGGCTCAGAGCCACGGCTAAGATCGCCCCTGCCCAAAGGGGCCGATCGTTTGTTAATAGCCACCAGCCGAGGACGGTAAGTGTCAAGACGAGGACGGTAACTTGTTGGAGTCCAAGCGCAAGGGCGAAGGGAGTAAAGCCGATCGCGCTCAGGAAAGCCAGAATTCTCCAAGAAGTGCTCCGGCCCTGAGACAGGAGTAAGCAGGCTGCGATCGAGAGTCCTACCAACATGACCGTCCAGACGGCGAATGCCCAGTCGTAAGTCAGGGCGGTCAATGGACTCACGAACCATGCCAGCGAAGGAGGCCCCAGGTATGGAGAACTCGTGCCGCCCAAGCTTCGGGGTTTGGGCAACTCTGGGAGCGAGAGGTCATAAATACGTCCCCAGCCGTAGGTCAAACCGACCTTGGCGGCAACGTAGAAACGGGAGAAGTCTGATCCGGCCGGGTCCCGAAAACGACTCCAAAGGTAGGCCGCGTTAAAAATCGAGAACAGGCCGGCGACGATGCTGAAGACGGCAACAGATAGGCTGGGTAGTTGGTAGCCACCGATAGATGGCCTTTGCATCGATGGGCCCTTAAGTAAAGACTCGGTCGATTCCCCCTCCCTAGGGGAAGTAGCGTACATCGTCGCTGACGTTACAACCTCGGAGCCGTCGTCAACCGTTACAGCCATCGCAGCATAATGGGAGCACTGGGATGGGGGGTATATGAAATCGAGCCGGGTCGTGCGGCGTCTGGGGCCTCAGGCGCGGCTTCAGGCTCCTCCCATTCAAATCGCAATCTCACTGGTGGTGACGGGACTCGTAGGCGGCCTCTACACCTTGGTATGGAGCTCGAATTGGCCCGGGAAAGTTCGTTTCACGGATTTCGCACAGCTTTGGGTGGGCGCCCGGTTGGCCGAACAAGAGGGATTGATGGCTGTCTACACCGATCGTTACCCTCAGGCCCTTTCCAGGTTCGGCGTCATCCACGCTCTATATCGCTACCCGCCTTGGACTTCGCTCGCGTTTAACCAAACTTTCGGTCGGATGGGAATCCTAGTCGGTTACGAACTATGCACAGGCCTGATCCTCGCCAGCATGATCCTCGCCTGGGCGCTCTTGGTCAAAGGTACGGGCTGGGAGAGGGCTGCGCACTTGATTGCCTTCCTGGCCTTACCCATGGTCGGATTTGAATTATGGCTGGCCAATCTGGTTGGGTTCGAATTCGCACTTATCACAGTGGTGTGGTGGTTGGCGGTGCGGAGAAAAGATTGGATAGCAGGCTTGGTTCTTGGGTTCTGCCTCCTGAAACCACAAAGCGTGATATTGGTCGCCGCCACCTTGCTTGTTGCCGGGCGGCCGAAAATCGCCCTGGCCTGGGCTGGGTTCGTCGCCTGCTTGGGTCTGATAACCCTCCGCTCAGTGGGTTGGCAGGGCGTAAGCACATATCAATCTATCCTTGGTCAAGACGCTGGCAACCTGACCTGGATCGGCCACTCGTTGATGGCGCACATTCCGTACTCGGAACGGGCGGTCGCTCAGGCCATGGTTATTATCGCCACCTTGGTAGGTGCTTACCGCCTTCGCGGGCTGGATCCAGGAGTCGCGATTGCACTCGGCATCCTGGGCTCCGCTGCATTAACCCCGTATTTCAATATCGAAGATCTCTCCCTTGCGGTATTGGCCGGATGGCTCATGCTGAGAGTCGAATGGAAGACCTGGGTCAGTGTCCTCCTTGTGCTCAGCTACGTTGGCTTGATGTTGCTGCGCTTGTCTGAGCCATTTCCTTGGCCATGGTTTGCGACAGAGCTGACTTGGCTGGGACTGGCGTGTTGGGGCCTTCCGGGCGCCTTGAATCCGACCATCAACGTGGCAGGTACAGTCCAACGTCCAGATCCAGCAGCCGCATAACTGGGTTGTCGACCTTCGGGATTCTGGACACTGCAGTTTATTCAGGGCCCAACAATTCACCGATGTGGCCTACTCAGGCCGGCGTGCAACCACGTCCTTCGGCTCGACGAGCTTCTCCTGACGTGAGCCGGGAAAATGCACTCTAACGCCAGACCGTCCAGGAGAACCGAGCTCCCAGCCCTGAGCGAAGAGCCGGCGCGCCTCCTCAAAATCGCGAACCTGCGCCAATTGGCGGCCATTGGTCAGGGCCAAAGTCTGGGCTCGGGTTCCGGGGAATCCTAAACGCACCTCACCACCCGTCCTGAGGTTGTAGATATAGCCATCGAAGGTTCCTGTTCCATCGCTGTCGATCAGAGCCTCAATGCTTGGCAGCTCGCCTTCTCTCAAGGCGGCTTTGACGGCCGCCCGCTGCTTGGTCCGCTCAACTCGCTCCCGACGGCGGAGTTCTGCCAGGAGGAGGTCGCGCTCGGCGCGCAATTCGGCCAGGTCAGTCTCCAAGGGTCGCATTCGGTTCTGGATCAGATCGATCTGGCTCTGAATATCCGTCGTGAGTAGGGCGGCTGGGTCCGGGCTGGTCACTTTATCAACGGTCATGTGAATTAATTAGCTAGAATCGTACCAATGAGCAGCCGCCAGGACGACGTTTTGTCTTTCCTCAAGTCGCACAGCCGCGCCACCCTGCAAGAGGTGGCCGATCACCTCGGCGTGACCAAACAGGGGGCGCTGAGGCATCTTGAGGCACTAGCGGCATCGGCTCTGGTCGAGGTCCGCTCGGAGTCGACCCACGGTCGAGGTCGGCCTGAGCACACCTACCGGCTGACCTCGGCAGCTGAACAGCGTTTTCCGGCCAGCCACCG
>DASZFH010000158.1:0-6644 GCA_035939985.1 Candidatus Dormiibacterota bacterium | reverse complement strand
CGGCACCGTGTGCGGGGCCGTATTCGTCATCTTTGCAGCTCTGGTAGCCATGGGTTACCTCACCGCCAGCGATCGGGTGGTTGCCCAGGTCTCGTTGGATCTCTGGAGGTCATCCTTCAAGCCGATCGCAGTGCTGATCGAGGATTTTGGAAACGTCGACGCCGGATTTGTCGCGTTTGTCATACTGACGGGCTTCGTGTGGTGGAATGGGCCCCGCAGGGCGATCCCGGCGTTGTTCGTAGTCCCCGCCGGGGTGGTGGTGGAGGCGCTCTTCAAGCACCTGCTATTTCATCCTGGGCCAGACCTGCCGTTCAATCATGGCGAGCCGGTCAGCCTGATCGAGACCTTGCTCGGCAACACCGCAACAGACTTCGTCGGCAATAGCTTTCCCAGCGGTCATATGACTCGGACCGTGGTGATCTATGGGATGGTGGTGTTCTTGATGGGTAGGTACGGCGTCCCGTTGACCTTGAGGAAGTGGTCGATGCGTGCCTTCCTAGCCCTGGTCACGGTGATGGCCATCGACCGGATCTACCTTGGGGTCCATTGGGAATCCGACGTTATTGGAGGTCTGCTTTTGGGAGGTTGCTTGCTGGCTGTGGGAACCCTGATCTTCGATAGCCTGGTCCCAGAGCGAGCATGACGGGGGATCCGACACCCGTCCTGCTCCTGGTTACAGCTGGGACCCGGGATGAGGCCGAACGCCTTGGGGAGGGTTTGGTTGAGGCCCGCCTGGCCGCCTGCGGGTCGGTCATTCCGATGGTGCATTCGTTCTTCAGATGGCAAGATCGGATTCAACGTGAACACGAGGCAATCCTGTTGGTAAAGACTGTTTCCAGCCTGGTTGCCGAGGCCGAGGCCTATATCAAGGAGCACCACTCGTATGAGTTGCCGGAGATACTCCGGATCGACATCGCCGGTGGCTATGGACCCTATTTGGCCTGGGTCCTGGGCGAGACGGCGGGTTCCGGCAATTCGTGACCGGACGGCAGGATTCAGGAGCGCGGCGCGACCACGGCGGACATTGCAGGTCGGTCAGGCGGAAATGAAGCCGTCGACTTACCCGATCATCCCTCTTGAGGAGGCCGCTCGCCGAGTCTTGGACTCGACAGCTGTTCTCCCCGCTGAGGAGGTGGATATGAGTTTGGGTTTGGGTCGAGTACTAGCCACGGACCTGATCGCTCCATTCGATCTTCCTCTCTGGCCGGTCAGCGCGGTCGACGGATATGCGGTGCGAGCCGCCGATCGGGGGGCGCGATCACTGATCGGGGAATCCGCCGCCGGTCGTCCCTACGGGGGTCGGTTGGAGGCCGGCCAAGCGGTGACCATTATGACGGGGGCTGTTCTCCCATCTGGCGCGGACACCGTGATCATGCTTGAGGAAGTTCAAGCTGGTCGAAACTCAATTGAGGTCCCTCCCAGATTGGAAGCTGGGAAGAACTTCTATCGCCCTGGCGACGACATCTGTGCCGGCCAGATCGCGATTCGCAAGGGTGTGGTGATCGGCGGACCGGAGCTGGCGTTGGCGGTCAGTATGGGCCTGGCGACGCTGCGGGTGCATGCAATTCCACGGGTGGCACTGCTGGGGACGGGGGATGAACTGGTGGAGTTCGGTCAACCTCCAAGCCTGGGGCAGATCCCAGATTCCAATCGTTGGTCGCTGAGCGCCGCCCTGACGGAAGCTGGAGCCAAGGTGGTGGAACTCGGGGTCATTGGGGACGATCTGGTGCGTCTCCGCCGGACCGTGACCGAAGCCCTCCAGTCGGTCGATGTTTTGGTGACCTCTGGCGGCGTTTCGGTTGGCGAGCACGACCTGGTCAAGCCGATGTTGGCTGAGTTGGGCACGATTCATGTCGGACGAGTGGACATCAAGCCGGGCAAACCATTCACGTTCGGCTGCCTGCCGGAGGGGCGGATCGCGTTCGGTCTGCCTGGGTTCCCGGTTTCGGCGCTAGTCACCTTCGAAGTGCTGGTTCGGCCGGCGATCCTTAAGATGGCCGGTCGCTCGGTGATCGATAGGCCACGACTGCGCATCCCTTTGGCCTGCGATGTTGGAGGTGGGGGGGCCCGCCCCGAATTTCGCCGGATGAGTCTTCTCCGGGCCCGAGGTGGGTTCGAGGCGGAGCCAACGGGCTCTCAGTCTTCCTCCCGCCTGGCTTCGATGGTGGGGGCCCATGCCCTCTGGTATGTCCCCCCGGAGTCTCCTGCGCTATGCGCCGGTCAGGAGGTTGAGCTCCTGATACTGGGCCTTCCGTAGGCGCCCGAACGTCCGTTCGGCCTAGAATTCCGTATTGGGATGTCCGCAAGATTCAAGATTGCCGCACCATTCGAGCCCGCCGGCGACCAGCCGGCCGCCATTGAACAGATCGCGGAAGGGATCCGCATGGGTCTCAACCAACAGCTTCTGATGGGCGTGACCGGCAGTGGCAAGACCAACGTCATGGGCTGGGTGATCGAGCAAATGCAGCGTCCGGTGCTGATATTGAGCCCCAATAAGACCTTGGCCGCGCAACTGTGTGCTGAGTTCAAACGCTTGTTTCCGGAGAACGCCGTCGAATACTTCGTCAGTTACTACGACTACTACCAACCCGAGGCCTACATCGCTCGGAGCGACACCTATATCGAGAAGGACTCGAGTCGCAACGAGGAGATCGATCGGCTCCGCCACAGCACCACCCAGGCCTTGCTGACTCGCCGGGACGTTTTGGTGGTCGCCAGCGTCAGCTGCATCTACGGCATCGGCTCGCCCGAAGACTACATGGGCGAATCCATTGAGATCCAGACCAAACAGAGCATTCGGCGGGAAATCCTCCTTCGCAAGCTCACCGATCTCCAGTACGAACGAAACGACTATGACCTGGGGCGGCTCAAATTTCGTGTCCGAGGCGACATCGTGGACTTGGTTCCGGCCTATGAAGAGAAGATCTTCCGGATCGAGTTCTTCGGCGATGAGGTCGAGCGCATTTTGGAAATGGACCCGGTTACGGGTGAGATCCTCGGTGTTCGGGAGCAGCTCCAGATCTTTCCCGCCAGCCATTACGTCACTCCCGAGGAGAAGCTCCGAGTGGCGCTGGGCGACATCGAGGAGGAACTGACCGAACGAGTGGCCTGGTTCACCGACCATGACCGCTTGTTAGAGGCGCAACGAATCCAGCAGCGGACCAATTTTGATCTGGAAATGCTTCGAGAAACGGGAACCTGTGCCGGGGTCGAGAACTACTCTCGCCATCTTTCGCGTCGGCAACCCGGGGAGGCGCCGTACACGCTGCTCGATTATCTGCCGTCCGACGCGCTCATTTTCGTGGACGAGTCACATGTGGCGGTGCCTCAGGTGGGGGCGATGCTGGGCGGAGACCGTGCTCGTAAGGGTGCCCTGGTTGAATACGGCTTCCGGCTACCCAGCGCATTCGACAACCGGCCGCTCAGCTTTCAGGAATGGGAAGAGCGAACCAACCAGGTGGTCTATGTGACGGCAACCCCAGGTCCATATGAATCCCGTCGTCAGCAACGCTCGGTTGAGATGGTCATCAGGCCCACCGGCCTGGTCGATCCCGTGGTGGAGGTGAGGCCGACAACCGGCCAGGTCGATGACCTCATTGCCGAACTCCGCAAGCGGGTGGCGGCGGGCCAGCGATCCCTGGTGACAACTTTGACCAAGCGCTTCGCCGAAGATCTGACCGACTATCTGATCGAGGCCGGTCTCAAGGTCCGATACATACACTCCGATATTGATTCGATGGAGCGGATCGTGATTTTGCGCGAGCTCCGAATGGGAACCTTCGATGTGCTGGTGGGGATCAATCTCCTTCGAGAGGGCCTTGACCTGCCCGAGGTTGCGTTCATCGCCATTCTCGACGCCGACAAAGAAGGCTACCTACGGGCCTACCGGTCATTCATCCAGATCATCGGAAGGGCCGCCCGAAACGTGGATGGGCGGGTGGTGATGTATGCGGACAAGATGACTGAGTCGATGCGGGAGGCAATCGGAGAGACCGATCGGAGGAGGTCACTCCAGGTGGCTTACAACCTCGAGCACGGGATCACACCGGAGACGGTCCGCAAGGCCATCTACGGCATGGAGCTGGAGAAGAAGGAGCTGGAGGCGGACGGGTTGGAGCTCATGGCGGGAGCGGGCCTGCCCAGGGCCGATCTGATCGCAATCGTGCGGGATCTCGAAAAGGAGATGAAGCGGTTGTCGCGGGAGCTGGCGTTCGAGGATGCGGCCCGAGTTCGAGATCGGATCGTCGCCCTGCGGCGCCGCATCGCTGGCGAGGAGGTGGGTGAGAAGGATGAGGACGTTGCATTGGCGATCAGTGCCGCCCCGGATCCCACTCCCCGCTCAGCCCGAAACTGGCGACGGGGCCGCCGCGGGTGACGAACCTCGAAGCTTTGCGCGCCTATGTCTCAAGTGGCGGTCCCCCGACCGGGTGGCATATCACGTTGGGAGCGCGTCTGACGGAAGTCGACGCTGGTCGGGTGGTGGTCGAGTTGGATGCTGGGCCCGACCATCTACATGAGTGGGGCCTGGTCCAAGGTGGGATCATCACCTCGATCGCAGATGCGGCGATGGGATTGTCGGTACTGACCGTTCAGCCCGAGGGAGAGGTCAATCTGACAGCCGAGTTGAAGATCAATTTCCTCCGAGGAGTCAGATCCGGTCGGACCAGAGCGGTGGGAACGGTGATCAGGGCTGACCCCCACCTACTGTTCAGCTCGGCCGAGGTCTTTGATGCTCAGGGCCGTCTTGTGGCTATGGCCACCTCGACATTGCTGCCGGTTCCAGGTGGCATACCAGGAGCGGCCTTGTGACGGTCCGTGGAGCTATGGCTGACTTGGCGCTCACGGCCATGGAGGCTGCGCTCGCCGAGGTTGCGGGCGATCACGGGCTGGATTGTTTCGATCTCAAACTGAACTACATGATCGCGGTGAGAGATGAGGAGACCCTGACCTCGGCGGTTCGAGTCCTTCATATCGGCCGTCGGAGCGCCGTTGCATTCTGCGAATTGAAGGACGGTGAGATCGCCGTCGCGACTGCCACAGCAACATTTCTCAAGACACCGTCAGGGTCACCCGATGCCGATTGACCGGATAACCATCCGCGGAGCCAGGGAGCACAACCTCAAGAACGTGAGCTTGACTATCCCTCGTGACCAGTTGACCGTATTCACGGGCTTGAGCGGCTCGGGCAAGTCGTCGTTGGCCTTCGACACCATCTATGCCGAGGGCCAGAGGCGGTATGTCGAATCCCTGTCGTCCTATGCTCGGCAATTTCTCGGACAGATGGAAAAGCCGGATGTGGATGTGATTGAGGGACTTTCACCGGCCATTTCGATCGACCAAAAGGGCACCTCTCGCAATCCGCGATCTACCGTCGGAACGGTGACCGAGGTGTATGACTATCTGCGCCTCCTTTTCGCCCGTCTGGGCCAGCCGCACTGCCCCACCTGTGGCCGGCCGATCGCGAAGCAGACGGTGGAGCAGATGGCTGATCAGGTTGAGAAGATGCCCGTGGGTCACCGCCTCATGATCTTGGGGCCCGTCGTCCGGGGCCGGAAAGGGGAGTATCTCTCCCTTCTCGAAGACATTCGACGGTCGGGGTTCGCTCGGGTTCGAGTCGACGGTCAGATGTATGAGTTAGGTGAAGCAATCCCCCTCGAAAAGAACAAGAAGCACGACATCGAAGTGGTTGTGGATCGGGTCGTGATCGGGCCTGAACAGCGGACCCGACTGGTGGATTCGATGGAAACAGCGCTGCGCCTCGGATCGGGGTCGATTCTGATCGTACCGGTCGACGGGGGGGAAGAAACCCTGATGAGTCAGGATTACGCCTGCCCTTACGACGGCACCAGCGTGCCTGAACCTGAGCCCAGAAACTTCTCATTCAACACACCCCATGGGGCCTGTATCCGCTGCACCGGATTGGGCACCCAGTTGGTCGTGGACCCAGAGCTGGTGATGCCAGATCCTGAGCTGTCCATTGCTGGGGGGGCCGTCGTCCCGTGGGCTCGTTCCCAATTCTTCTATCCGCAGCTCCTCCAGAGTGTTTGTGAGCACTTCGGGATAGACATGAACAAACCGGTCAAGTCCCTGACCTCAAAGGAGCGGGATCTGCTGTTGAACGGGGCGGGGACCAAGAAGATCCGATTCGGCTACCGCAACCAATACGGCCACAAGCGGGGCTATGACGCGATTTTCGAGGGCGTGCTTGCCAATTTGCAGCGGCGGTACAAGGAGACCGAGTCGAGCAATGTCAAAGAAGAGCTCGAGAAATACATGAGCAATCGGCCATGCCCGTCCTGCCAGGGCCGGCGCTTGAAGCCGGAGTCCCTGGCGGTGACCGTGGAAGGTTTGAGCATTTCCGAGGTTTGCCAGTTCTCGGTGGCCCGCGCGATGGGATTCTTCGACCAACTTGAGTTCAGCGAACGTGAACAACTGATCGGCCGGGGCATTCTCAAGGAGATTCGGGAGCGCCTTGAGTTCATGATCGATGTGGGTTTGGAGTATCTGACGCTCGACCGAGCGGCAAACACCCTTTCGGGTGGGGAATCACAGCGAATCCGCCTGGCGACTCAGATCGGATCCAAGTTGATGGGGGTTTTGTACATCCTGGACGAGCCCTCGATCGGCCTCCACCAGCGCGACAA
>DASZFH010000157.1:0-6297 GCA_035939985.1 Candidatus Dormiibacterota bacterium | reverse complement strand
TGAGAGGCTGGCGGGCGATATCTTGGAGTTTGTGGGGGCGGTTGAGCGTAGATGAACCGATGACTGAGATCGAGCGGATCGCCAAATCCCAAGACCCGGAGGCATTGTCTTACCTCCTCACCGAGCAACCATTGGGACCCCTTCTCGAGGCCGCCCGAGAAGCACGGATTGAGTCCCATGGCCACCTCATCACCTACTCACCCAAGGTGTTCCTGCCCCTGACCCAGCTGTGCCGCGACAACTGTGGCTACTGCGTTTTCGCCCGCCCACCACGGCCGGGGACCAAACCCTACATGTCGGAGGAGGAGATCCTCAACCTGGCCCGGGCTGCGGCCTCGGTCGGAGTTCGAGAGGCGCTCTTCACTCTGGGCGATCGTCCGGAAAAGCGCTACCGGGTAGCTCGTGAGCAGCTCTCAGAATTGGGCTGCCAGTCCACCATTGAATACCTGGTCAGAGTTGCTGCTCGGGTCCGGGACGAGACCGGGCTGATCGTCCATGCCAACCCGGGAGTGGTTTCCCGCGCTGAGATGATCTCGCTGAGAGAGGTCAGCGCCAGCGGTGGCCTGATGGTGGAACAGATCAGCCCACGTCTGTTGGAACGCGGACAGGCTCATTGGGCCAGCCCGGACAAGGAGCCCGCTCGCCGCTTGGAGACCATTGCCCTGGCCGGCGAACTCAACTTCCCATTCACCACCGGCATGCTGATCGGAATCGGAGAAACCATCCTGGAGAGGGCCCAAACGATCGGCAAATTGGCCCAGGTGGCAGGAGGCGATCACGTCCAGGAGTTGATCGTCCAAAATTTCCGGGCCAAGCCCGGGACCGGCATGTCGGCGGCGGTAGAGCCCTCCTTGGAAGACCTTCAGCGAGCGATCGCCGTTACGCGCCTGGCCTGCCCGCCTGGAACCAATATCCAAGCTCCTCCGAATCTGATTCCACCCGATGGGAGTGGTGAGCTCAGCGCCTTGGTTGCGGCAGGCATCAACGACTGGGGCGGGGTCTCGCCACTGACGATGGATTACGTCAATCCAGAAGCTCCCTGGCCGCAGGTGGCGGTACTTGAACAGGCAACCTGGGCGGCCGGCTGCCATCTGGAACCGAGGCTGGCCGTCTATCCGGAGTACATCCGGGATTTCGACCAGGCCGCACGATGGCTTTCACCACCCGTCCTGCGGACGGTGCTCACCGCCGCCGATAGCCAGGGCCTGGCGCGAGCCGACCCCTGGTGCTCGGGCGGGACCTTGCCCGCACCGACCTTGTTGTTTCTCTCTCCGCCCCGCCCCGAGCTACAGAGCGCCTTGCGTCAGGCGGAACTGGGCCAGGTGCTGGAAGAGCGCGAAATCGTGACCCTTTTTGGGGCTCAAGGCCGCGAGCTCCGGTCGCTAACCGAGCTGGCCGATGCGGTCCGCCGGGAGGTCAACGGCGATGTGGTTACCTACGTGGTCAACCGCAACATCAACTACACGAACATCTGCTATTTCCGATGCCAGTTCTGCGCGTTCAGCAAGGGTAAGATGTCCGAGAACCTGCGAGGCAAGCCGGAACTGCTCTCGATTGGAGAAGTCGTCGAGAAGGCGCGCGTCGCGGTCGAAAGGGGCGCGACCGAGATCTGCATGCAGGGCGGGATCCACCCCAGTTTCACCGGCGACTTCTACATCGAACTGTGTGGCGCGGTCAAAGAAGCGGTGCCAGAGGTCCACATCCATTCTTTTTCACCTCTGGAAGTATTTCAAGGTGCCCAAACGGCAGGGAGGTCGGTGGCGGCCCAGCTCGAGCTTCTCCGGGCTGCCGGGCTTGGGACCCTGCCCGGGACCGCGGCAGAGGTTCTTGATGACGACGTTCGCCGTCATCTCTGCCCCGATAAGCTGTCCACCTCGCAGTGGGTGGATGTGGTCGAAGAGGCTCACCACCAAGGGTTGCGAACCACCAGCACGATCATGTTCGGTAGCATCGAGAGCACTGCGAGCTGGACCAGACACCTTCTCGTCCTACGGGATCTGCAGAGCCGCACCGGAGGGATCACTGAGTTCGTTCCCCTTCCCTTCGTCCACATGGAGGCACCCAATTTCCGAAAGGGCCGGGCTCGGCGCGGACCCACCTGGGAGGAGGTGGTGAAGATGCACGCCGTGGCTCGACTGGCGCTGCGAGGTTTCATCGACAATATCCAGGTCTCGTGGGTCAAGTGCGGACTGCAAGGGGCCCAAACGATTCTCCAGGCCGGAGCCAACGACCTCGGGGGAACCTTGATGAATGAGAGTATTTCCAGGGCCGCCGGAGCGGCCCACGGCCAAGAGGTCAGCTCTCAACTCATGCAGGCCACCATCCGCGGGATCGGACGAACCCCGGCGCAACGGACCACCCTGTATCAGATCCAGCAGGGTTTCCCGGTTGAAGCGGCCTGACGGCCGAAGTGAAGAGCCTCGGGGCGGGCCTGCTTTTACTACTTCTTGCCAGCGGTGGTTGCTCTGGGGACCTGAGCCTGGCTCCCTCGCCACAACCATCCCCGCTGGCCGGGAGTCACAACACCCCAGCGTGTCAGATCTTCGATCAAACGGCGGTTCAGGCGGCAACAGGCGTACCCATGGGAGTTGGAACCCAAGTTCCAGGACCAGGAGAGGCCGATGTTTGCCAGTTCTTCGCCACCGATGGCACCGCCAGCTTCGCCATCTTCATCTACCGGGGCAGCAACCCAGACGCGGCGGAGCGCTCCTACCAGGCGCTCACCAACCCACACTGGGATCCGGTGCCCGGCTTGGGCGATGAGGCCAAGGCCAACTCCAGTCCAGGATCAGGGGACATCGCGGTCAGGCAGGGCAGCTTCGTCGTCGATATCCAGATTTCATCCAGCAAGCTCACTCCGACACTCCAAAACCTGGAAACCATGGCCGTTGAGGCGATCGGACGAGCATGAGCTTGGATCTAGCCAAGCCCACACGACCACTCAGACTTTGGGCGCCCCGAGCATGAGCATCACCCCCACCCCGACCAGGACGCAGGCGGCGACCAGACTTAGGTAGCTGAGGAACTCCTCGACACGGGAGAGCTCGGGGTCCGGAATCTGGCCCGGATCCTCGCTCCCAGCGACTGGGGAATCGTCGGCAGCCGCCACCGCGGCAGCGTCCGCAACAAGAGCTGGCCGAGGGCGCGCCGCGGACATAACCTCCTCCCGAGGCGGCAATTCCCACGAGGCTCTCCATGCTCCTTCTGGCTTGGCGGGGCGAGGCAAGGGAACTGGAGTCGGGGCCCGAGCGACCAAGGGCCGCGGGGCGGCGATTTCCCATGGATTCTCCGGACTGCCTGGCTTGAGCGGCTCCGGCGCAGTTTGGGCTTGACCAGTCTCAGACTCGAGTTGGGGTTCTGGGGTGGAGAAATCGGGGGCCAAGATGTCCGGGTCAGGGGGTAAGGCGAGAGGGATCGATGGCTGTCCAATGACTGGCTCAACTGGACCTTTGGCTTGCGTTTTCAGATCGTCATCCGCCGAGCCTCGATCTGATTCCACCATCTCGGGCTCATCCGTCTCGATTTCCGACTCGACCTGGGGAGGACTCCAGATAGGAGGATCCGCCTGTCGGATGGTCTGGAGATCATCCTCCTCGCTTGGAACCAATGCCTGTTCGAGTTCGGCTGCTGCAGCCTCGGAATCGCCATGACTGGGATCAACCTGGATCGGCTCCGCGGTTGAAACGTCCCTGGAACCGATCCATGGGGCCTCTTCAGCGACCGAGGGCAATTCCGGCCCAGGCTGAACCCAAGGTGGAGCCGACGCCGGAATGGCGACCCCGGCAACGGGCTCCAACCGGAACGGTTCGGCGGGCCCAGGGGATGGTAGGACCGTGGCCGCCACCGCCGCCACCGGCGCCTCGAATCTCAGCATGCCACCAACGGCAGGATTGGCCTGGGCCTGCGCCAGGCCGCGCTGGTGAACGAGGCGGGCACGCTGCTCCTGTACAGCACGCGTTTGGGCGTAGAGGGACTGACGAGCGCGAGAACGGGTCCTCGCGACGGTGGCAAGTATCACCAGTCCACAGAGGATGGTGAGGGGGCCGATCAGCAACGTAATTGGGAGCCGGTTATGTCCAGCTCCCGGTTGTGTGAGAATCCATTAGCGTGAATCTTTACTCACAGCTCGAACATGACTTCGCCGCGGCGCGTGTCCGGCGGGATGAACTTGCCATCAATACGCTTGGATTGCTCAAGAGCGAGATGTTCAAGCTGACCAAGGAACCAGGTGGCCCCAAGGCCATTGACGACACCCTCTTTGTCCGTGTGGCGAACAAGGAGATCAAGCGCCGCGAGGAAGCGGCCGCGGCATTCGAAGGGGCTGGGCGGGTCGAATCAGCGGCCAAAGAGCGGGCCGAACGCGAGTTGATCGCTGCCTATCTGCCACCTGCAATGACTGAGGCCGAACTGGAGATTGAGCTGCGCGCGGTTATCGATCAGGTCCAGCCGATCGGCCCGGCCGGATTTGGACAGGTCATGAAGGCCGCCACCCAGAAACTGGCCGGTCGGGCAGAAGGCAGCCAGATCTCGGCGATGGCCAAGCGCCTGCTGGCTTAGTCCCAGTCCACCGATTTGCGGCGAGCGAATGGGTAAGCCGCAATCTCGGGGGTTTGCGCCACCTCCTCGTGGGGCGCGGAAGCGGGCGGCCATGGTTGTCGAGCGCCTTGCCGCGACCTACGAGGCCAGATGTGAGCTGGATTACGAAGGTCCGTTCCAGCTCCTGATCGCGACCATCCTGTCCGCCCAGACCACCGATGTTCAGGTCAATCTGGTTACGCCCGAACTCTTTGGGCATTATCCAACCGCCGGGGACCTGGCCCGGGCCGATCCGGCGGAAGTGGAGAGAATCGTCAAAGCCACCGGTTTCTTTCGTGCCAAGACCAAGTCGATCATCCGGTGCAGTAACGCCCTGGTCGATCGATTCGGTGGTCAGGTCCCGCCCCGGATGGAGGACCTGGTGACCCTCCCGGGAATCGGCAGAAAGACCGCCAACGTTGTCCTCGGAGTTGGATTCAAGCTGCCGGGGTTGGCCGTGGACACTCATGTCACTCGCTTGACCAACCTTCTCAAGATCGCGTCCAGCGATAAACCAGAGGTCATCGAGGCCCAGGTGTGCTCCTTGGCCCCACCCGCCCAGTGGACCGACCTGGGCCTGCGACTGATCCTGCATGGCCGCCGTGTCTGCACCGCCCGCAAGCCCAACTGCGAGGGCTGCCTCCTCAACGACTTCTGCCCGAGCAGTACGGTACTTGCCAGCTGAGGCCAGGACGGGACTAAGCTCCAGTTCGGTAGGATTTGGGGGTGCGATCCCCCTTCGACATGTTGATGGGGCGATTTGGCGGGTTTCCTCAGGTTCAAATCGCCCGCCGGACCGTGCCTTGCTACAAGTACGTGATCGAGCCGCAAGGGGAGGAGCTGGCCCTCTGTTTGCTGGTCGACTCCAAATACCTATATCGGTATCCCTTCGAAAACCTCAAGAAGAATCCTTCGCTCGCGACCAAGGCTCGATACCTGCGGGGAGAGATGGAAAAACTCCAGCTCCGGGAGTTCGAGCCCGGCCACTGCCGTTACGTCCACACCGCCGTCTAGGAATGACGCAGGGGACGGAGGTCGTCCAGAAGCTATTGGGCGAAGTCCGAGATCTCAAGGTTGAGCGTGAGCGCCTGTTATTGGAGCTCACGGACATTCGCCAGCGCAACGCCGGTCCCGACCCCAATCTTCGCAAGCTGGAGCAGGAGATCAAGCGGCTGCGGGTCGAACTTGAGATCGCTCGCGGCGATCGGGACACCCTACGAGAGGGCATTCTCGAGGCCCTCGACCGGTTCGGTCGGGGCTAGGAGCGCGGGTCCTCCTAGGATTCCGTCCAGGAAGCTCGCGATCCGAGGGAACGCATCGAGGCGGTTCTTGAGTTTGGCTAGTCCATGCCCTTCGTCGGCGTAGACAAGCAGGTCACAGCGCACGCCGCGCGCCTGCAGCACCGTCGCCAACTGCTCCGCTTCGGCCAGAGGTACCCGCGGATCATTGGCCCCGTGAATGATCAGCAGAGGGACCGCAATCGAGTCCGCGTGGGTGAGGGGAGAGGCGGCAGTTAAGAAATCACGATCGGTTGCAAGGTAGCCGTACTCCGGCTCGCGGTACGCACGACGGTAAGGCGCCGTGTTCTCCAGAAATGTAACCAGGTTGGAGATTCCAACGATGTCCACCCCAGCTGCCCATAAGGTGGGCTGAAAGGCCAACCCCGCCAGGACCATGTATCCCCCATAGGACCCCCCGTAGAGAGCCGCCCGGGCAGGGTCG
>DASZFH010000156.1:0-2511 GCA_035939985.1 Candidatus Dormiibacterota bacterium | reverse complement strand
TCTCGCATCGAGCACCTGGTTGAGATGGTCGGCCTGGGAGCGGCGATCGATCGTGAAATGCACTCCTTCTCCTCGGGGATGCGGCAGCGGGGAGCCTTCGCCCGGGGCCTGATTCATGATCCGGCGGTGATCATCCTTGATGAGCCGACGCGCAGCCTCGATCCGATTGGTGCCGAAGAAGTCCGCGAGATCGTTGCCGAGCGGGTGGCGGCCGGGGGCAGGACCGTCCTGATCGCGACTCATCTGATGGTCGAGGTCGAATCCCTCTGTGATCGGTTGGCCATGATCGACTCGGGGTCAACGGTTTTCGCGGGAACTGTCGAGCAGTTGCGCTCCCTCAAGGGGGAGGGCGTTCGCTACCGGATCTCTGTTAACGGGGCGGCGATAGGCCTGCTGCCCGACCTGAGGCGAGTATCTGGAGTACTGGAAGTGACTTCAAACCTCGGGCCGAGCAACGATCTGTCTCTCGAGCTCCGGCTTGCCAAGGGGACACATGCTCTGGCTACCGTGATCCGGATCCTGGTTGAGCGAGGCGCCGAGATCAATAACTGCTCCTCGTTGGAGCCCACCCTGGAGGAGGCATTCCGAGCCCTGATCTCCCAAGGTCGCGAACTGGCCGTGCCGGCGGTGGCGTCATGAGCCTTTACTGGGCCTTCCTCCGTCGGGACTGGTTCAGCCAGACCAGCTACAAAATGTTCTTTGTTGGCCAGGTGGCGCAGATGGTCGCGTTGGTGGCCATCGTCTACCTGATCGGCTCGGCTGTGGGTGGATTCGCGGGGTTCTCAGTCGGACTGGGTTTCGTCAAGTTCCTCCTAGTTGGGATCGCCTTCGCGGACCTCTTCACCGCCTGTGTCCAGGCTGGACCCAACACCCTGCGCGATGCCCAGGTGACTGGAACATTGGAAACGATGATGTTGGCTCCCATTCGGACCCTGCATCTGATCTTGGCTTCGTCGTTATTCCCGATTTTGAGGAGTGCCCTACGGGCCATCATCGTCTTGACAATTGGGTCAGCCTACTTTCATTTCTGGCCCCAGGCCGACTTGCTGGGAGCGGTCCTGGTGGTGGTTCCCGCCTACCTGGCCTTTGCCGCGGTCAGTCTTCTTGGCTCAGCCTATGTGCTCGCATTCAAGCAGGGAGATCCGGTGACGGGCGGCTTCATGGCCGTCAACGCGATCTTGGGCGGGGCAGTCATACCTCTAGCTAAATTACCCGTGATACTGCAGGACGCAGGTCTGTTCCTTCCCCTCACCCATGCGCTGGCGGGTATCAGGGACTCCTTTGAAGGCAAGCCGCTGACCACCATCGGGGCGGAGACCGCGGTGCTCTGGCTGAGTTTCGCCGTTCTCGGCCCGCTCGCCTTCCTAGCTTTCAGGGCCGCCCTCAAGATCGCGGCCCGGGAGGGATCACTTGTCCACTACTAGGCGGACCTCCACCGCCGTGGGTCAGGCCGTTGACGCAATTGTCCGGCCCTCCAACCCTTTTCCGGTGATCTCGATCATCGTTCCCACGTACAACCGTGCCCACGAGCTGCCGTACCTGTTCTCGGCTCTGGCGGCGCAGTGGTATCCGGCTGACCGGATGGAGCTCCTGGTCGTGGACAACTCTTCCAGTGACCAGACCGAGGCGGTGGTGGCCGAGTGGGCGACCATCCTCCCTTTTTCGGTGGCCTTCTATCGCAAGGACAACCGGGGCCCGGCTGCCTCGCGCAATTACGGCGCCGAACGAGCCCGAGGCGAGGTCCTTGCTTACACCGACAGCGATTGCATCCCCCTCCCTCACTGGCTCCGGAACGCCGCGGCCGGTTTCGCCCAGGGTGGCGACATGATTTTGGGCCCCTTCTACCCCGTGGGCCGGCTGGGGGAGCCCATTTTGGTCTCCCAGCAGTCAGCCCAGGAACGTGACAAGGGCTGCTACCCAACCGCGAACCTTTTCATCCGGCGTTCCGATTGGGAGAAGGTGGGGGGGTTCGACGAGCGTTACGGCCTCTACCCCTGGGGGGGCCTGGTGGCCGGTGAGGACACCGACCTGGCGTGGCGGATCCGGCGTTCCGGCGCCCAGCCACTCTTTGTCTGGAACGCTGCCGTTGGGCACCTCTCCACACCCATCACGCTGCGCAAATTCCTCCTCCGTCCAATCATGGTCCAGATTCTGCCTGCGCTCCTGCGCAAGGTTCCCGAGCTCCGCCAGACCTTCTTCTGGAATCGCTATTTCATGAGCAAGTACAGCCTCTACTTCGAGCTGGGACTGATCGGGGTCATCGCAGCGGCGGCTATCCATACCTGGGTGCCGTTGCTCCTGACCCTGCCTTGGCTTCGTCACCTGTGGGCCAATCTATTGGTCCCGACCACTCGGATCCTGGGCCTACGCCAGGGTCTGGCCAGGACCCTACTCCACATCTACGGCCAGAGCGCGGAGACGCTTGTCCTGATCTTCGGCAGCATCCGTTATCGCCGGCTGGTGCTGTGAGTTCGGGTGGATCGGGGTTGATGACCCTTGACGTTCGCCAGT
>DASZFH010000155.1:0-3266 GCA_035939985.1 Candidatus Dormiibacterota bacterium | reverse complement strand
TGCGACGACCGCGGCCTGGCCGGCGGCGTACGCGGCATGGCGTGCTGACCCATTCAGATCTCTGGCCGCGGCCATTGCATGGCCGCCCGCCGTGCGAGCCTGGGATACCGCGATGTTGCCATACGCCCAGGCGCGGGCCTGCACAATCGCCTCGCGCGGTCGCGGATCCTCGGGCCGGGCCGACTCGAACCGGTCGAGGACATGCTCCGCGCACGATGCGGCCCAAAGCGCGAGGAGCTGGTGATCCGAATTGGCGAGTGTTCCACCGCGGCGGATCGTCACGAAACGAGGGTCGCGGCGTTTCGGGAGGATCACACCCAGCAGCCCTCCTGCTCGCATCTATCCAACGCCTAACATGATGCCTTATCTGTTTCGTTCAGGTGGCGAGAATGAAGGGCAAGGGGGGTCCGCGCCTTAGGTAACGTCGAGAACCGCCAGAGGCATCGGAGGGCGGCACAAAATGATGCCTACCGGACCGCCGTTACCGGCGCAGGAATCGGACGTGCGTCACCGAGGCCGAGCTGACCATCTCGACGTTCCGGTAGCCGACCGGTCCACCGTCCAGACTGTCAAACAGACGCTCTCCGCCCCCGAGGAAGATGGGCACGATCGCCACGTGCAACTCGTCGATGAGACGGGCGCGCAGGTACTGCTGAATGGTCCGCACGCCGCCCCCCAAGCGGACGTCGGCGCCTCTGGCCGCATCGAACGCCCGTGACAACGCCGCCTCGATCCCCTCGGTGACGAAGTTGAACGTCGTCCCGCCCTGCATTACCAAAGGCGGCCGTGAGTGGCGCGTCAGTACGAACACCGGGTGGTGGTACGGCGGGTCGTCGCCCCACCAACCCTTCCACTTCTCGTCGGGCCAGGGCCCGCGGACCGGGCCGAACATGTTGCGCCCCATGATCGTGGCGCCAATGCCGATGTCGCCCGCGAGCATGAACCGCTCGTCGATGCCCTCCTCGCCGCCCTCCTCGCCGATCATCCGACGGCCGTAACGGGTCGCGAAGACCCACTCGTGCAGCGGCATCCCGCCCACGCCGAGCGGGTTGTCAAGGCTCTGCGACGGCCCCGCGCCATACCCGTCGAGGGAGATCGCGAAGTTATGGACGCGCAGTTTCGGCATGGTAGTCACCATAACCTTAAGGAAAGGGCACGCGGCGCCGACCGGGCCTCCTCCGTTTCGGCCGAAAGGTTGGTTAAGCTGCTGAGCCCATTCAGCCGCAGGGGCTTGGACCCAAGCGCTTCGGGTAAGTAAAAGGCGGCCAGCGAAGAGGCAAGGCCCGGCACGTTCGGACGAGTGGGCCTTGCCCGCGGAGCACAAGGTTAGGTCACCAACCACTAGATGGCGGCTGTGGACCGGGGGAAGGTGGCGCGACAATCGCCGAATCGAATACGAAACCACCTGAAGAGGTGGCGTGGTGCCCGCGCAGGGAATCGAACCCTGAACCTTGGGATTAAGAGTCCCCTGCTCTGCCAATTGAGCTACACGGGCGGTCGGTGGTGGGGCGCCCGGGGGGACCCCAAGGAACGAACCTAGGGATTTTAGAGACTTCTTAACCGGCACGCTTCCAATCCCGAGTTCGAGCTCCTATCTTGACCCGGAGATGCGTAACAACTCTGCGGCCCGCGTCCCTCAGGATGTCGACTTGGAGGACCGATTGATCTTCGGTCTCAGCCCCCACCGCCTCCTATACCTGCTTGGGTTTGGAGGGTTGGCACTGGCGGTGATGCCCCGCACGTCCGGGGCTGATTTGCTAAACCTCCCGATCTGCCTTGGCTTGGCGGCAGTCGCATCGCTGGCCGCCTGGGGCCGACGCGACGGACGTCCAATCGACTTGTGGTTGGCCGATCTTTCCCGCTACCTTGTCGCGAACTACCGGCTGGAAATCAGTCGCCACGTGCTTATGGCGCCCGTTTATCTGCCACCCGACGAGCCTGACACACCGCTGCCCTGTCCCCCACCGACATCCAACACTGGTCGACCGCCGTCCCACCCCTCCGACCCTCAGATACCTGTCCCTCGGGAGCTCCTGCCGGCCCGGCGTCCCGCCCGCACCGCATGAACGCGCTTAATCGTGGCTTAGCCGAAATCCGATCCGTGACGACGCCTTGGCGACCAGGGCCAGGCCGGTGAATCTCGGCTCAGTTGGTCGGATCCGACTTCGGCGCGTTGATACCCGAGCGCTCCTGGTTCCGGCTGGTACTCAAGTGATTTCGACACAACCACTGGGAGTCCTGGGCGCCTGCGAGGACGACCAATCCCGCTGGATATCTCAATTCCGATCGCTCCTGGACGGTCTCACGGGAACCCTTCAAGTGGTGATGCGATTTCGGCCCGGTGATGGAGCTGGCGACGATCCGATGAGCTGCCTTCCTACCTCGGGCGCAGAGATGCGGAAAGCCGATCTTGCCTTTGCCAGCCACCTTGCTTCGCAGCCGCAGTCGCAGCATCGCTCGGTGGTCCTCCTCCCCCACCCCAAGGACACCTCACATGTATTGTCCCAACTCAGGGACCTGACCGTCGCGCTCGAACAAAGTGATGCTCCAAGAGTGCGATCCCCGCTTGAGGTCTCGGAAGGTCCGGATTGGAGCCGGCATCAGGAGACGTGGAGTCGGACCTGGTATCTGGATCGATTCCCGGGGACAGACTTGGCGATCGGCTGGCCCCTCGGTCTGGTTCCGGCCGGCTTGAACGTGTCGATCGCTTGGCATGTCTCCCCCCTCCCATCGGCATGGGTCATCGGGTATCTGCAGCGTCAGAGCACATCGATGCGGGCCGGGATGATGCACACAAATGAGCGCGGGCTCTCTGATCCGATTCTTGAAGGAGCCCTGCCGACGGCTCTCGACCTGCAGCGGCGCCTGGCGTCGAACCAGGAACGGGCCTTCCACGTTTCCTTTTACCTTTCGGTCGAGGTCGCCTCCCGTGATGACCTCGAAGGAGCTTCAAGCAAGATCCTCGCCGCGGCCCAGACTCCCTATGTCAGATTCAGCCTTGCAAATTCCGCATGGCCGACGGATGGCTCGCCACCCAACCCTTCCGTCTGGATCGGCTGCGGCGCCAACGAGTTCTGGACAGTTCCTCGCTGGCAACCCTTTTCCCGTGGCTCGATGCCGAAATTGTTAGCGTCCACGGTAGTGGTGTACGAGGGGCGGACGTCTGAGACGACGGCGGCCATCGAGTCATCCTTTGGAGTAATCACCCAACCAAAGGAGAAAGACAACGATGGCCAATTCCAGTATGACGGCGGCAGGCGTGGTGC
>DASZFH010000154.1:0-2585 GCA_035939985.1 Candidatus Dormiibacterota bacterium | reverse complement strand
ACCGCGGTTTCCTTCAGCGATGGTCAACGGACGCTCAGACAGGTGGGCATGGATGAATTCTGGCCTGCGGAGAATGACGGTGGCTGCCCGCCTGAGGTGATGGTTCGACTGCTGCTGACCAAGCGCAATCGCTTCTATATCCACGCGGTGTTGGCCCGCAATGAGGTCTGGCGGCGCCTGGGGCCGCTGGATGAAGTCCTCGTTGCGGATTGGATCTGGTCCATCCGAGCTTGCGCGCTAGCCCCGGTTCAGCTGTCCCCGCGCCCCCTTCTCAACTACCGCCAGCACGATTCCCAGACGACCGCCCAGGCCGACCGAGCTTGGCTCTGGGGTCTGGAGCTGGTCAGGGCGACCAGGCTCCTCGATCGTTGGTGGACCAAGGAGCCGCCCCCGATTCCCAATGCCCGGGGCCTGCTGGCTCGGACTTTCACCCTCAAGCTGCTGGTGGAGGCTCTGCACAAAGGGCAGGCCGGGGATCGTGCCGGCGGTCTCTTCTACGCCCGGCTGGCGCGGACAGTGGCTCCCCGGTGGGTCTGGAGAGTCTTCTGCGCGGGTTGCGAGGCCGTCCTTTCGGTGCTCGGTCGGCGTCCTTTGACGTGGCTTACGCCGGTCGAGCGGAGGTTCGAGTCGTCCTGGTGAAATGGGCAAGTTGAGCTTCCGGCCGGTACCCCTCAAGGGTGCGGCTCTGGTCGAGATGCACCCGTTCGAGGACGAACGGGGTTTCTTCGCCCGGGCTTGGTGCGCTGAGGAGTTCGAGGCCGCGGGGCTCAACCCTGCACTGGTGCAGATCAACCTTTCTCACAACCGGCTGCGGGGGACGTTGCGGGGAATGCACTTCCAGTCGGAGCCTCACGCGGAAGCGAAGCTCGTCCGCTGCACTCGCGGCGCGATTTTTGACGTGATGGTTGATATGCGGCCGGATTCGGCCACATATCTGGCTTGGTTCGGTGTCGAATTGACGGCCGAGAACGGCCTGTCCGCATACCTTCCGGAGGGCTTCGCTCACGGCTTCCAATCTCTGGTCGACGATTCCGACCTCGTCTACCACGTCTCCCACGCTCACCATCCCGAATCCGAGGGGGGCCTGCGGTGGAACGATCCCAAGCTTGGGATTCAATGGCCGATATCGAACCCGATCCTCTCGCCTCGCGATCGCAACCACCCCCTCCTGGGATGACGGCTGAAGTCACGGTCGTTCACCTGGTCTGGAAGGGAACCGGGATCGACTCCCTGGAGCGCTTCATCAGTTCCTACCAGGCCCACCCCGCCGGGATGGAGCATGACCTGGTCATCGCCTTCAAAGCGTTCGAGGGGGACGAGGCGAGGCTTGCGCGCTACCGGATGGTGGCCGGCAGGGTCCCGCACCGGGAGCTGATTGTGCCCAATTCAGACTTTGACATCGGCTCCTATTTTTTCGCGGCTAAAAACATCGACAGTCGATACCTCTGCTTTCTCAACTCGACCGCCCACATTAAGGGGCCCGACTGGTTGCGCCTGCTGCATGATGCGCTGACCCAACCGGGTGTGGGAGCGGTTGCCCCCTGCGGTTCCTGGGAGCATTTTCATGGCCTGGTTTCCTTCGCTCTGGAGTTCATCCCGGTGTCCTGGCGCGGTGCAGGCGCCGGGCTCAAGCGCCGCTGGAAGCTGGCGGAAGCCCGCCGGGCTCGGCCACCCTCGCCCAACTATCACTTACGGACCAGCATGTTGATGGTCGAGCGCCGCCTCTGGCTTGAGCTTTGGCCGGGCCGCACCCGGACCAAGTGGCACGCCTACCGCTTTGAGGCCGGGCCTAAAAGCCTGACCTGGCAGCTCCAAGCTCGCGGTCTGGAGGTCCTGGTGGTTGGCCGCAACGGTCGTGGGTACACCAAGGAAGAGTGGCCCGAGAGTGGAACCTTCCGCAGCCGTGATCAGTCAAACCTGCTCCTGGCAGACAAGCAGACCCTCCTCTACGACGTGGCCGATGAGCAAGAACGTGCCCGCCTCCGCCTCTGGGCCTGGGGCCACTCCTGACCCCGTTCTCACCCGTGGGCTTGCGATCACGGCCGGGTGCCGAGGCGGGTGCTAGGGGGAATCAGTCGAGGGATTTGGGCCCCGCCAACTCCAACGGCCTGAGCGACCGGCTGTCGCCGAAACTAGGTGCTGGTCGCGCAGGCTGTGAAGGACCACTCGCATGGTTGAATCGCTGATCCCAGGCAGTGCCTGACGGAGATCTCCCATAGTGAAGCTGTCCCGAGCGTGTTCTTGGAGATGCCTTCGGACCCGATCCTGCTTGGATCCGCGAGACCGCTCCTGTTCGGCATAGTGCGCAAAGGTGTTGTAGGTAACGTCAAGGGTCTCCACGAGATAGGCGATCCAGGGCCAGACGTCGTGCTCCTCGCTCGCCCACCCGATCGTTGATGCCAGCAGCGAATCGTAGTAGCGGTTCTTGGTTTTCTCAATCTGCCTCTCGATACTTACGTAGCGCCCAACGTCATACCCAGCCCGATCGAGGATGAGGTTGGTTAGAAGGCGGCTGATCCGACCATTCCCGTCCGCAAACGGATGGATTACGGTGAAGTCAAGCGAGAATGCGGCCACCGCGATCA
>DASZFH010000153.1:0-7531 GCA_035939985.1 Candidatus Dormiibacterota bacterium | reverse complement strand
CCCTCGGGATCCGAGAACGAAATCAAGGTCCGGCCATCGCGGTCCGAGACTGGGCTTGGTGCAAGACCTCGCTGACGCAACCGCTCCGACCACCACTCCAGACTTTCGATTCCAGCGACCTGAAAGGCCATGGGAGAGATCGTTGCTGCACCCCGTTTGGCCAAGCCGGAATTGGGCCAATGAAAGAACGTCAGTTCACTCCCCGGGCTTCCCCACCGGTCGCCGTAAACGAGGTGATACGAGGAGACATCGTCCTGGTTAACGGTCTTCTTGACCAGCCGCATGCCCATGACGTCGGTGTAGAAGGCGACGTTGGCCGCCGCGTTCCCCGTCACAGCAGTTATGTGGTGGATTCCGGCCAGCGGTTCCATGTCAGCCGCCCGCGATCACCGCTGCCCCAACCGCGCCTGAAAATTCTCCGAGGCCACAGCCGAGCAGAGATGGTGGCCGATCCGGCACGAACAGGTGCGGGCGCATCGCCTTGGCGATCCGTTCCAGGAATGGCGCCCCAAAGCGTTCACCTAGTCCGCCCCCGATGATGATCGCCTCCGTGTCGAGCAGGTTCTGGGCTGACGCGAGTGCTATCCCAAGCGCCCAGACCGCGTCATCGATCAGCCGCATCGCCATCTCGTCGTGGTGTTCAATGGCGTGATGGAGGATGCCGCTGGTGAGGCGGTCCCTGGCCTGCTTCTCCATCACCTCGAAGAGGATCGTCCGTTCCCCCTGAATCTGCCAGCGCCGGGCATGCCATTCCATGCTGGCTCGCCCTGCATATGCTTCCAGGCAGCCTCGCCGCCCGCAGGGGCAGCGCCGTCCGCCGTCTTTAACAACGGTGTGCCCGATCTCTCCACAGGCCCCGCGCCCATGTCGAAGCACCCCGTCTAGGATCAGTCCACCGCCAACACCGGTCCCGACCCAGACTCCGATCAGGTTGCGGTAGGGTTGGCCCGCACCGCGCACGAACTCGCCCCAGATACCGGCGCGGACATCGTTGTCGAGCATGACCTGGATGCCGCCGAGAGCCTGGCCGAGAGCCGGCCCAAGTTGAAATGAGCCCTCCAGACCTGGAACGTTGGCCGACTGAGAGACGGTTCCGGTGGTAGCGTCGATCTTCCCGGGGCTGCCGACCCCGATCGCCCGCACACGTTCGAGCGGTAGATTGGCGAGAGCCAGGGCGTCTCGGACGGTCCCGGCCATCGCGCTCACGACGGCCGCACCATCAGCTCTGGGGGTGGAGGTCTTGCTGCTGCTGACCACCTTCTTGGCCCGCAGGACGACGGTCTGAATCTTGGTCCCGCCAAGGTCCACTCCGACCACCAAGTCTCGCCTCACGGTTGCCATGAATCGACAGGATATCGAACCCAGCCACCGAGTTGCGGCCACTACCACCACCGCTGGCCCTAAGCTTGTCTGGATATGGCCCAGGCCGAGATCAAGCCGTCGGCACCACCTCTTCCATTTAGCTCTGGCGCCCGCTACCTCAACCGGGAGATGTCCCGCTTCGATTTCGCGGAGCGTGTCCTTTCCCTTGCCGAGGATGCCGACCAGGCGTTGCTTGAGCGGGTGCGCTTCCTGGCGATTTGGGGCGGGCATGTTGACGAGTTGTTTCAGGTCCGGGTTGCCGGCCTGCGCGAGCAGTTGCAGGCAGCTCCAGACGTGCTCTCGCCTGATGGTCGCAATCCGCAGCAACAGCTGGCTTCCATTCGAGCCAGGATGAAAGTGGCGGTGGAGCGGGCTGAGCGACTGTTGACCGAAGAAATCAAACCTGCCCTGGCTGAGAACGAAATCGAGTTGATCAGCGCCGCCGACTTGACCAAGTCGGAACGGGCGGAGATAACCGAGCTCTTCAGGTCTCAGATCTTCCCGATCCTGACGCCGCTGGCGGTCGATCCCGCCCACCCGTTTCCGTACATTTCAAGCCTCTCCCTCAATCTGGCCGTGCTGGTCAAAGATCCTGATCGGGACGTGCCTCGCTTCGCTCGGGTCAAGATCCCCCAGGTGTTACCACGGTTCCTGCCCGTCTCGCGGCCGACCCGGCTGATTCCAGTTGAGGAAGTGATCGGCATGCATCTCCCAGCCCTGTTTCCCGGCACCCAAGTCCTTCAACAGCATCCGTTCCGAATCACTCGTGACGCCGACATCGACCAGCTGGACGAAGATGTCGAAGATCTTCTCGCCGCCCTTCGTCAGGAGCTGCGCAACCAGCGCCGGACGGCCGCGCCGGTGAGGTTGGAGGTTGACGCGGGAATGTCATCCGAGGTGCTGGACATGCTGACCAGGGAGTTGGAGCTTGAGCCGGTCGACGTCTACCGTACGTCCGGTCTTTTGGATCTCACCGGGTTATGGGAGCTGTTCCACCTCGACCGTCCGGATCTTAAGGAGAAGCCCTGGACGCCGGTCACCCAGGCCAGGCTTCGCCAGGGCGAGGAGCGGGACTTCTTCTCCGTGATGCGGCAGGGCGACCTCCTGGTCCATATTCCTTACGAGTCGTTCGTGACCTCAGTCGAAGCTTTCATCAACCAGGCGGCCCACGACCCCGCAGTGCTGGCCATCAAGCAGACCCTCTACCGGACCTCGGGCCCGATCAATCCGATCGTGAGATCCCTGATCGCAGCCGCGGAAAGCGGCAAACAGGTGGTCGCCCTGGTCGAGTTGATGGCCCGGGGAGATGAACAGGCCAACATCACCTGGGCCGAGACTCTCGAAAATCGCGGGGTGCATGTGGTGTATGGAGTGGTTGGTCTCAAAACCCACGCCAAGACGACCTTGGTCCTGCGCCAGGAAGAGGGCGAGATCAAGACCTATGTCCACGTTGGTACCGGCAATTACAACCCCAAAACCGCGGCTACTTATGAGGACCTGGGCCTCTTCTCCGCCGATCCCGAATTGGGAGCGGACGTGGGGGAATTGTTCAATTTCCTGACCGGTTACAGCCGCCAGCGCCGGTATCGACGCTTGCTGGTCGCGCCGTTGAGTTTGCGCGATAGCCTGCTCAAGATGATCCGCCGCGAGGGCACCCGAATTGGCGGCCGAATCACCATCAAGCTCAACAATTTGGCCGACACCGAGATCATCGACGCTCTCTATTCGGCCTCGCAGGCTGGAGCCGAGATCGACCTTATTGTTCGCGGTTGCTGTGCGCTGCGCCCGGGTGTCCCCGGCTTGTCAGATAGGATCCGAGTCCGTTCTCTGCTCGGCCAGTTTCTCGAACACTCGCGAATCTTCCGGTTTGGCTCGGGTGATGACGCGGTCTACTTGATCGGCTCCGCTGATCTCATGCAGCGAAACCTGGATCGGCGGGTAGAGGCCCTGGTGCCGGTGCTCGACCAGGCCTTGAGAGTTGTCCTGGACGAGATTCTGGACTCCTCTCTGGCGGATGACACTCACTCGTGGACCTTGAGTCCGGACGGGTCCTGGGAGCGTGTTCCCAACAAACTCGGGGTCAATTCCCAACTCCGACTTCGAGAATTGGCTTTGCAGAGAGGGACGGCCATGGTCAACACCGATGCTTGAGCGGGAAATGAAGCTGGGCGCGGGCCCCGGATTTCATCTTCCCGATTTGGACGGGATCGGCGAAGGTCTGCGCGCCCAAACGCTGCAGCCGGTCCGGATGGATACGCACTACTTCGATACGCCTGACCTGAGGCTTGTGAGATGGGGCTTCAGCCTGCGCCACCGTCGGGGCGAGGGGTGGACCCTCAAGATGCCGTCGACCAAGGTCGAGGGTGCGGAGGGGGCGCTCTCACGCGAGGAAATCACCTTTGTGGGGCCTGCCAAGGCCCCCCCAAAGGCGGCGGTGGATCTGGTCCGGGCCTACGTCCGGCGAGCGCCCCTGGCTCAGATTGCCCGCCTATCCACGCTACGGCACAAGATCAAACTCTTCGACTCACGGGGACAGCTGGCGGCCGAGGTGGTCGACGATGAGGTCACGGTTCTCGACGGCCGGCGCGTCGCCGGGCGATTCCGGGAGCTCGAGGTTGAGCTGGGACCAGTTGGGGATGTTGAGCTGCTGACGACCCTGGCCAACCGCTTGCGGGCTCACGGTGCGGGCGCCCCCGATCCGACCAGCAAGCTGGTCCGCGCGCTTGGACCACCGGCGCTTGAGGGCCCAGAGGTAACCCCGGGCCAGGTCGGGCCCAACCCCTCGATTGGCGAGGCGGTCCGTCTGGCCCTGGCTGGCTCGGTTCACCTGCTCCTCGTCCATGACCCCCTGGTTCGTACTGGTGGCCATCCGGAATACGTCCATCAAGCGCGGGTGGCCACCCGGCGGCTCCGTTCCGACCTGCGCCTTTTCGGATCGCTGCTTGACCCTGTTTGGGTGGGACATCTACGAGACGAATTGAGCTGGATTGCGGGTGAGCTCGGGAAGGTCAGAGATTCCGAGGTATTGCTGGAGCGACTCCAAAATCACTCACCCGCCCTGGCCGTTCGGGACCGCTCCGCACTTGGTCGCCTCACCGCCCGCATCGCGGCCGAAGGGGAGCGGGGCAGAGTTGATCTGGTCGCGGCCATGTCCAGCCCCCGTTACCTCGATTTGCTCGATGGTCTGGTGGAAGCGGCACGCACCCCCCGTTTCGAGCCCGATGCGGATGCACCCGCGGGTCAAGTCCTGCCGCGGCTGGCACTGAGAGCGTGGAGGCCATTGCGCAAGGCGGCCAAGGCGTTGGGTCCGGGTTCCCCCGATCAGGATTTCCATGCCGTCCGCATTCTGGCCAAACGGGCTCGGTACAGCGCCGAAGCCTGCGCGCCCGTGGTCGGCCGCCCGGCACGGGAGCTGGCCAAGGCGGCCGCCGCTCTGCAGACCGTGCTGGGTGAGCATCAGGACGCGGTAACCGCCCAGGCGTGGATCAGGACCGCCGGAACCACCTCCCGTCAGGGATTTGTCGCCGGCCAGTTGTATGCGATCGAGGCTGCGGCCGCCAGGCGGTCCCGGGCGCAGGTTCCCGCCGCCTGGAAGGCCCTTAACCGCCCCGCTCTGCGAGAATGGATGGCGGCACCATGAGAGGGAAACTGCGGTCTGGCTCTCCCTCGTACGTCAATCAAAATAGTTGGGGCGGGGCCCTCCTCGTCCCATGGCGATGAGCACCGTCCTGGTCCAGGCAGCCGGAGGAATCGTCTGTCGGCCAGGTCCGGCTGATCTGACCGAGATCGTTGTTGTCCACCGCCCTCGTTATGACGACTGGACGTTGCCCAAAGGCAAGCTCGACCCAGGTGAAACCATGGAGGAGGCTGCTGTCCGGGAGGTGGCCGAGGAGACTGGTCTCCATTGCACGTTGGTGCGGGCAGCGGGTACGACCCAGTACATCGATCGTCGCGGCCGCGAAAAGGTGGTCAAGTACTGGGTGATGTGGCCCATGAGCGGCAAATTCCTGGCCAGTGACGAGGTGGACGAGATCCGCTGGCTGACCGTCGAGGAAGCTCTACCCTTGCTCAGCTACCAGCGGGATCGAGATCTTCTCGGCGGGGTGGTCGGGCTCTAGACCCGACAAACCAGCCGGGCTCTATGCCCACGATTGGGGGGTTAAGTTGGCTTGACCATCTATCAGAAGCCCAAACCCTGGCGTCTTCCTGCGTCGTCGCGACCTCTGTGGCTCCAATCAACCCGCGACCTCTGACTCCTGGTTTAACCAGCGCTTAACCCTCATGCGCTAGGGTGAGAAATGGGAGTGGGGTACTCATCGCGGTCATAGCTCGTCGTCCCGGTTTCGAGGCACGCCTGCCCGCCGACAGATTCAAGTTGGTTACCGCGGTGGCCGCCTTTGCGATCCCCGCACTTGTGCTTTTGATCCTGATCCTGATCGGCGGCAAGTCCTGGCCAGCCATCACCCACTTTGGTCCTGGCTTCCTGATTAGCCGGCAGTGGGATCCGAACCGGCTTCAATTCGGAGCCCTCCCTTTTATCTGGGGAACCCTCGCGACCTCCGCTATTGCCCTTTTACTGGCGATTCCTATCGGGGTCGGCGTGGCCCTATTCCTAGCCGAGCAGGGGGCGGCCCGGATTCGGGGCGCGATCGGGATCGGGGTTGAGTTATTGGCCGCCATACCGAGCGTGGTGTATGGCATCTGGGGTCTCTACATCCTTGCCCCGTGGCTGCTCCTCCATGTTTCTCAGCCGGTCAGTAAGAGTCTTGGTTGGCTGGCGCCGTTCATGGGCCCGACCAACCAGTTCAGCGTGTTCACCGCCTCGATCGTGCTGGCGGTGATGGTTCTACCGACCATGGCCTCTGTCTCGCGCGAAGTCATCAAAGCTGTCCCCTCCAATCTTCGCGAGGCCAGCTTTGCGCTTGGCGCCACCTGGTGGGAGACCACCTGGGAGGTGATCCTGGTCGTGGCCCGCCCGGGGATCCTTGGCGCCACCGTCCTGGCCCTGGGCCGGGCGTTGGGGGAAACCATTGCGGTGACCATGACCATCGGCAACGCCACCAACGTGCCGACTCCACTGTTCGCGCCCGCCTATTCCATCGCCAGCCTGATTGCTAACGAGTTCACCGATGCTCAGGGCCAGGGAGTCCTCTATCCAGCAGCAATCTTGGAGTTGGCCCTGGTCCTGATGGTGATCACCCTGCTCGTGAACTTCCTGGCCCTGAGATTGGTCCGACGAGTGTCTCGCGATGGGGCCCCGGCCCGCTGATGACCCGAGATGCCCGGCGCCGGATCGTGGATGGGGCCGCTCGCACTGGCGTCTACCTGATGGCGGCGTTGGCTTTGATTCCGCTCGCCTTGGTACTTCTCTTCACTATCCAGAAAGGGTGGCCGGCGGTCTCCCACGTCGAGTTCTTCATCCACTCCTACCGGCCCCAATTTGTGGGCGGGGCAGGCGTTGAGCATGCCATTGTGGGCAGCTTGATGATGGTGGCGATGGCTTCGCTCTTAGCCATCCCGCTGGGAGTGATCGGTGGCATCCATCTGGCCGAATATTCCGGCACCCGGTGGGCGGCGTGGGTCCGGCTGAGCGCCGATGTGCTTGTGGGCACACCCTCGATCGCGATTGGACTCCTGGCCTACTCCCTGATCGTCCTCACCATTGGCCACTTTTCCGCCCTGGCCGGGGCGATTGCGCTGGCGGTTCTGATGCTGCCGGTGGTTATGCGTACGACTGAGGGAGCACTCTCGCTGGTTCCGCACGCGATGCGCGAGTCGGCTCTGGCTCTGGGCATGCCCAGGTGGCGGGTGAGCGTTCAGGTAATGCTTCTTGCCGGCCTGCCGGGTGTGATTACCGGAGCCCTCCTCGCGGTCTCGAGAGCGGCCGGGGAGACCGCTCCCCTTCTCTTCACCACGTTCGGCAGCCAGAGACTGAATTTGGACCCAACCCAACCCATGATGGCTCTACCCCTGATCATCTACAAATACGCCCTCACTCCCTACCAATGGGAGGTGGACCAGGCTTGGGGTGCGGCGCTGGTCCTGGTCATTCTCGCGCTGGGTCTTAACCTGGGCAGCCGTGTCGCGCTCCGTCGTCAGACAAGGATGATCGGCCGCGTCTAGGAGGCCCGGACCCGATCGTCGCAGAGGCAGTTCAGTTGGTTCTTAG
>DASZFH010000152.1:0-3668 GCA_035939985.1 Candidatus Dormiibacterota bacterium | reverse complement strand
GGAACCAGCGGGCACCGCGGCATACACCAACCAGAGTGGAAACCCCCACCCGCTGGGCTGGGTCCGAGTTGCCCAGCAATATGCGATGCCGGAGCGAGCCAGCAAAGCCAGGAACAATCCCATCAGGAGTAATCGCAAGACCTGTACTCCTTGGCGAGCCGGGCGGGGCAATCGCGCGTCGAAGAGAAACAGCGCGACATGGACTCGAGCGCGGACGGCGACCGCCAGGCCCCAGAAAGCCAACCAATAGAAAAGGTCCGTGGCGATGTCGCTCGACCAGATCAGCGGCCGATTGAAGACATTGACCATGAGAACCTCGGCGGAAAGGACCCCCCCCAGCGAGACCAGGAAAAGGGCAAGAATCCAATCCTCGACGGACTTACCGACCGCTACCAGGCGCGGCCAAGGGCCGCGCCTGGCAGCACCTTCGACCAACTCTATTGCGCGGACTGTAGGAGGGTGAAGAGGTCTCCATATGTGGGGCCCTTCGCCCACGCGTCCTTGACCGGCTGGGAAGTCTTGAATGCGGCGATATCGACGTCCGTATCGTTGAAGATGATTCCCTGATCGGTCACCGCCTGCTTCTTATAGGTGATCTCGCCCGCCGCCCACAGGGTCCTTTCCTGGGCCTCAGTGTCGGTTGCGGCCTGGATGATGGCTGCCTGAAGGTCCGTGGGCTGGCTGTTGAACCAGGCCAGGCTGACCATGAGGGGGTCGATGCTGTATGAGTGCTTGGTGTAGGAGAAGTACTTGCTGACCTCGTCGAGATGGTTGGTGACGAAGAACGGAACGTTGTTCTCGGCGCTGTCGATCTGTCCCGACTGGAAGGCGCCGTAGATAGCCGAGGTCCCGACCGGCACCGCTGTAGCGCCCAGGCCGGTGAAGAGCTGCGCCAATGGGCTCGTCGCGGATGTCACCCGAATTTTGAGGCCGCTGATGTCGGCGGGTTCCTTGATCGGCCGAATCTTGCTGAACACGTTGCGGGTACCGCCATCGAACCAACCCAGGACTTTCAACCCCGGACCCGCCTGTAGCAGTTCGTCCGTCTTCTGGCCCATGGGGCCGTGCTCGGCGTTCTTCAGCTTGATCGGATCGACGAATGCGTAAGGGAGGTTCCAAGCGTCGATGGCCGGCAGGATGTTGTTCATCTGTCCGGTGTTGCACTTGACGAATTGGAGTGCGGTCCCAGCTTTGAGAAGGTCGTTCATTGCTTGGGCGGTCCCCAGTTCGCTGTTGGGGTGGAGGATGACCGAATACTCGTCATTGGTCAGTTCCTGCAACCGGTTGGCGAAATACTGCTCTGCCTGGTACTCGGGGTTGGGTGGGGTGACCGTGTCGCCCAAGTGGACCGCGGCTTGGGGATGGTTTCCAACCTTCAAGCCCGGGCTGGGACTGGGCGAGGCGGTGGTTCCGCATCCATCCAGGAGCGGCGCCGCGCTCAGCGCAGTCCCCGTTGTAACCGCAATCTTGAGGAACTTACGTCGATCCATAGAACCAGACTTCCAAATCATTGGTGCCCCTTCTCCTACATGAAAACGTGATTGAGCCGTTCCGCGGCCCACCGCGGACGACCTTTCTCTCTCCCCGTCGTTGGCTCTTTGTCTCACTCCACAAACCAGGGGTCGCGGCCGCATCCTATCATTCGACAGATCTCGATTTCCACTACTTTTTTAGAGTCAGGTTCTGGAGGACCCCCAAAATGCCGAATATCACCGTCGAATTGCTCAAAGGCCGGACCATCGACCAGCGCCGAAGGTTCGTCCAGGCCGTGACCGACAACGCGGTAGAAATCCTCAATGCGAAACGCGAGGCGGTCCGGATCCTTTTGGTTGAGATCGATCGGGCCGATGTTGCCAATGGCGGCGTGTTCGTAGCGGATGAGCCACCCAAAGTTGGCTGACCCCACTCCCGAGCAGCCCGCACCGCCGGCAAACGCAACCGCAGCCGGATCGAGCGGTACCGGTAGTGCGCCCCGCTCTCGATCTCGCCGGCGCCGCAAGCGCGGGGCCGGCGCCAAGGCCGAGCGCCGGTATCAATACTGGATGATTGTCACCTCGCCCGAGAATTTCCGCCGGACGCGTGAGCTGGGCTTCAGCATCCAAGGTTGGAAGTCACACCACCGACGGCGAGTCGAGAGCATCAAGGTCGGCGACCGTCTGGTCTACTACGTGACCGGCCGGATGTCATTCGCGGCGACGGCGACTGTGACCTCCCCGATGTATGAGGATCACACCCCGATCTGGCGTACCGCCCGACGGGAGGAGGATTATCCATGGCGGCTTCACATCCGTGGCGATCTCTTACCTCCGGATCAGAACTGGGTTGTCGCCAAGGACCTCGCCTATCGGATGGAATATGTCCGCAAGTGGCCACCAGAACATTGGACCCTGGCCTTCCAGGGCCAATTACACCAGCTTGCCAAGCTGGATTTCGAGCTCCTGGAGGTCGAGATCGGCCGTAAGAAGGCCGCTCCAGTGGAGGTGACCGTCGGATAGGAGGTGGCGCTAAGCCGTGGATCGGTGAATCTCGGCTAAGGGTATAGACCCCTATCCGAGGTTGCCGACGCGACCCGTTCCACTGCGTGGATGTAGGCTGCGGTTCGCATATCCACTCCACGCTCCTCTTGGGTGTGAAAGACCTCCTTCAATGCCCGCTGCATGATCGACTCCAACTTCTGGTTCACCTCGTGCTCGGACCAGAAGAACGCCTGTAGATCCTGGACCCACTCGAAATAGCTCACGGTCACGCCGCCCGCGTTGGCGACAATGTCAGGGACCAAAAAGATGCCTCGGCGGCGGAAGATTTCGTCCGCTTGGGGAGTTGTCGGCCCGTTCGCACCCTCCACGATTAATCTGGCGCGAACGTCACCCGCGTTGGCCGAAGTGAATTGGTTCCCGATCGCGGCCGGCACCAGAAGGTCACACTCGATGGTGAGTAACTCGGGGTTGGTAATGTCCTGGGTTCCGGGTAATCCACGCAAGGTTCCCTCCGCTTCGCGGTAGCGGAGAGCCTGTTTCACGGAGATCCCACGCGGGTTATACACCCCCCCATAGTCTTCAGACAAAGCGATGATCGTGCATCCGGCCTCTTCCAGGAGGCGGGCCGAGACGCTACCAACGTTGCCGAAGCCCTGCACGGCCACCTTGACCTGATGAGGTTTGAGGCCCAGATGCTCCATCGCCGCGAGAGCGCTGATCGTCACCCCCCGGCCGGTGGCTTCGACCCGCCCCAGTGACCCTCCCATCTCTACCGGCTTGCCGGTTACAGTGGCGGGGACCGAGTATCCCTTATGCATCGAGATGGTGTCCATGAACCAGGCCATGGTGGTGGAGTTGGTGTTCATATCAGGCGCCGGAATATCTCGATCCGGCCCGATAAGAATTGAGATCTCGGTTGCGAAACGACGTGTCAACCGCTCCAGTTCACGCAAATTGAGAGTTCGTGGATCGAGAACCACTCCCCCCTTTGCCCCGCCGAATGGAATGTTGACAACGGCACACTTCCACGTCATCCACATTGCCAAAGC
Organism: Candidatus Dormiibacterota bacterium; assembly: GCA_035939985.1. Classification (GTDB taxonomy): domain Bacteria; phylum Chloroflexota; class Dormibacteria; order Dormibacterales; family Dormibacteraceae; genus DASZFH01. The sequence goes on along the minus strand of DASZFH010000152.1, from coordinate 142 downwards.
CTTGACCTCATTGAGGGAAACGTCCGGGTGATACCTCAGACCCCCCTTGGCCGGGCCGCGGTTGATGTTGTGCTGGACTCGATAGCCGGTGAAGACTCGGATTTCCCCGGTATGCAGTTCGATGGGAAAGTGACAGGTGAAC
>DASZFH010000151.1:0-5709 GCA_035939985.1 Candidatus Dormiibacterota bacterium | reverse complement strand
TTAAGGGGCCGTGCAAAGTCTGGAGACGCACAGCCTGCCCTGAGTGTCCGGAATCGATCACCTGCCAGCTGGTGATACCGACGGATCGGTAGGCCTGGTCACGGCACCCAACGACGCACTCTGGACCAGTGCCGCGTATTTCGCAAACACTCCCGAGGTGTAGTGGGCCAGGGGAGGAGCCCATCCCGACATTCGTGCCGGGATATCGACACCGACCAGTTCGAGGCGCCGGCTCGGGATGTCGATTTCGATGATGTCACCCTCCTGGACCGCGGCCAGGGGTCCGCCCACAGCCGCTTCGGGTGCGGCATGGCCGATCATCAAACCCCGCGTTGCGCCGCTGAAGCGCCCATCGGTCACCATCGCAACGGATTCGCCCAAACCCTCGCCCACTATCGCCGCCGTGACCTGGAGCATCTCTCGCATGCCGGGCCCCCCCTTGGGCCCCTCATACCGGATCACAACCACGTCGTTGGGCTTGATCTGACGTGCTGTTACGGCAGCGAACGCATCCTCTTCACGATTGAATACCCGTGCTGGACCGCGGTGATGGGTGATCGTGTGCTGGGTGATCTTGACCACCGACCCTTCGGGGGCGAGGTTGCCCTTGAGTACCACCAGACCACCTTCAGAGTTGAGGGGCTGACCCAAGGAGGCGACCACCTGCTGCCCTGGAGTCTCGGTCACGAGTTCACACTCTTCAGCCAAAGTCCGGCCGGTGACGGTCAATGCCGACCCATCTACGAATCCGCCCTCGATCAATCGCTTGGTGAGTACGGCGATTCCCCCCGCCCTGTGCAGTTCCGCCGCGACAAAACGGCCGCCCGGCTTGAGGTCGCAAAGCAAAGGGGTGCGACGGCTGACCCGATCGATGTCGTCGATGTTGAGATCGATCTTTGCCTCCTGGGCCAGCGCAAGCAGGTGAAGCACCGCGTTGGTTGAGCCACCGCTGGCGGCCACCGCCGCGATTGCATTGTCGAAAGCCGTCCGGGTCAGGATCCGAGAGGGCCGAAGATCGAGTTCCAGGGTGCGCATCAGAAGTTTGCCCATATCGACTCCGGCGGTCGACTTCTGGGGATCGACGGCAGGGATGGAGTTGAAGCCGACAGGAGAGAGCCCGATCACCTCCATCAGCATCGACATGGTGTTGGCGGTGTACTGGCCTCCACAGGCTCCGGCCCCCGGGCAAGCGACAAGTTCGAGTTCCTGGAGGTCGGCGGCGGTCATCTTGCCCGCCGCGACCGCCCCGATCGCCTCGAAAACGTCACCCGCAGCGACCGGCTGCCCACGAAATTCCCCTGGCACGATCGAACCCCCGTAGAGCAGGATTGCCGGCCGGTCGACTCGGATCATGGCCATCGCTGCCGCGGGCACGGTTTTGTCGCAGGCCACGATGGCCACCAGTGCGTCGAACATGTGGCCGCGTGCAACCAACTCGATCGAGTCGGCGATGACCTCGCGGCTGACCAGGGAGGCTTTCATGCCCTCCGTGCCCATGGTGATGCCGTCCGAAATGGCGATCGTGTTGTATTCCATGGGGGTGCCGCCGCCCTCTCGCACCCCGGCCTTGACGTGTTGAGCAAGGTCTCTCTGGTTGAAGTTGCACGGCATGGTCTCGATCCAGGTGTGTGCAACACCCACGATCGGCTTCTCCAGGTCCTGCGGACTGAAGCCGATGTTGTAGAGGTAGGTCCGGGCAGAGGCCCGGTTGATGCCTTCATAGAGCGTGCGGCTGGGGAGCCTTTGGTCAGTCAATGGATCGCCTCCTGTGGGTCACTTAGGCCCTAAAGCCTACTGGGACCAGGCATGTTCCAGGTAGGCGGCGGTCGCGAGCAGCGCTCGGTCCTCGCCGATCGCGCCGACCAACTGGATGCCAACCGGCAGGCCGGCAACGGCTCCCGGGATCGAGATGGCCGGCTGTCCGGTGGCATTAAATGGTCGGGTAAAACGCGTGTACACCTCGCGGACCCGACGCTGGTCCGTGAGCATGCAGGCCACACGGGCGGTGGTCGGCATGATCAGCGCGTCCCAGCCAACCAGCGCGGCTTGCGCTTCGGCCGCCAGACGCCTGCGTTCGACCAGGGCAGATTCGTAGGATTCGAGCGAGACCGTGGCCGCCTCGCGTAACAGGGCCAGCACATCCGCACCGTAGCGGTGGGGGAACTCCTCCATCCAGGCTTTGTGGACCTGGGCTGCCTCATAGAAAAGGATCGTCAGGGCACAGTCGCTCAGCAGTTGACGGTCCGGGAACTGGATATGGTCCAACCCCCTGGCGACCGTCTTCCAAACATCTGCAGTCGGATCGTCAAGGTCGTCGACCCAGGCCCGGGGAATCGCCAGTCGGGGTTGGGATGGAGATCCACGAGTAATCGCCACCTGGGGCTGGCCTGACATCAGTGCCAGCCCCCGAGCCACCCCGGCGACCCTGGATGCCATCGGTCCAACCGTATCCAATGACTGGGCGAGGGGGAAGACCCCAGCGGTCGGGATGGCTCCGGCCGATGGCTTCAGCCCAACCACGCCGCACAGTGCCGCCGGGACTCGGATTGAGCCCCCGGTGTCGGTTCCGACCGCCCAGTCGCAGGCTTTGATCGCGACCGCAACCGCGGAACCGCCGGAGGAACCCCCCGCAATGCGGCTTGGGTCGACCGGATTCAGGACCGGACCGTAGTGTGGGTTAACGCTGGTGATGCCGAAGGCCCATTCATGAAGGTTGGTCTTGCCCGCGAAGAGGCAGCCGGCCGCCCGCAGACGCTGGATCACGGGAGCATCGGCGCCCGCCGGGTTGAGGGGCAGAATGGTGCCGCCGGCGGTGGTGACCATGCCCTTGACATCGATCAGATCCTTGACCGCCACCACCTCGCCTTCCCCCCTGCCATCCCGGGCAAACGAGATGAAGGCGTTCAGATGGCGCTGGTCGGCAATGCGTTCCAGGGCGTCCGCCAACTTCACGATTTGTTCACGGCTGTGCCGGAGTGCCCCGTCTGCGCAAGCCGGCGCAGGGTCTCCAGGTTGGCACGGTCGGGGCCGCCACCGGCAAGCCCAGGGACTTCGAGGATGAAGGGTGTCCGTTCGAGCCGCGGATCATGCAGCAGCGTCTGGAAGCCGACTTCGCCGATTTCCCCCAGTCCGATATTGGCGTGGCGGTCGCGATTGGAATTGAAGGCCGCCTGGGAGTCGTTGCAGTGGATGGCGTCGAGGCGGTCCAGGCCGACCACCCGGTCCCACTCGTCGAGTAGAGCCGTTGCCTGGGATAAGGTGCGCAGGTCGTACCCGGAAGCGAAGGCATGGCAGGTATCCAGGCAGGCTGTGACGCGCCGATCGTCGACCGCGTCGATCAGCGCACGGATCTCCTCGAACTTGGCTCCCACACAACCTCCCGCGCCCGCGTTGTTCTCGATCAGGAGGTGGGCCGTCTTCGGATCGGCTCGGTCCATGACGTTGAGCAGGTGTTCTTGGATGACTGGCAGGCAGCTTTCGAATCCCTTGCCCTTATGGCTTCCGGTATGGAAGATGACACCGCTGATCCCGAGGGCGTCGGCGGCAGCCAGGTACCCCGCCAGCGTGCTTTCAGAACGCTGACGAAGAGTGGGATCATCGCCCGCGAGGTTGATTAGGTAGACCGCATGGAAGTAGAACGGCGGGTTGCCGGCCGCGTGGGCAGCGCCCTGGAAGGCCTCGATTCGCTCGGGATCGAGCTTCGGGGATCCCCAATAGTTGGGCGGGGTTGGATGGACCTGGATGGCGTCCGCGCCCAGTTCCGCAGCCCGCGAAAAGGCCGTGTGCAAACCTCCCTTGGTGTCAACATGAGCTCCGAGGATTGGCATCGGTCCCACTATGAATGAATTTCGGCCTGGGGGTTTCACGTCAGGGGGGATCAACTCAAGGGCAGAAGGGATATTGTTTTTCTAGTGGAGGGGGCGACACGAACTGGTGTTTCCACGTGGCGGCGGCTCAGCCGCTTGGCTGGGGTGGTTTGCGGGTTGCTGGTCTTCTTGATCCAGACGCCGGCTTCGCCTCTGGTTGTGACCGGCGGTCGGGTGGCCTTGGGCAGTTCCGATTGGCCCACCTATCACGGCGACCAGGTCCACTCCGGCCTGGATAGCAGCGGCGACTCCTACTCATCGCTGACCCAGGATTGGACCCAGACCCTGGATGGGAGCCTCTTCGCCTCGCCGGTGGTGGCGGGCGGGAAGGTGATCGAGGCGACGGAGAACAACAGCGTCTACGCGTTCAATGTCGTCGACGGCAGCCTGGCCTGGAAGAGCCATCTCGCATCCCCAGTGCAGAGCAATACCTTGCCCTGCGGTAACATCTCCCCCACCTCTGGCATCACCGGTACCCCGGTGGTCGACACCTCGACTGGCACTATCTATGTGGTCGCGTACCAAGCCGGCCAGAGCGGGGACGACCATATCCTGTTTGCTCTCGATCTCAATTCGGGTTCGACCAAATGGAGTCGGACCGTCAACCCTGTGGTCGGGACGGCGTTAGCACATCAACAGCGGGGCGCCCTCGCCCTCGGTTCGGGCAAGGTCTACATCCCCTACGGCGGCCTGGATGGAGATTGCGGCGACTACCACGGGGCCTTGATCGGGGTCAACGCGGATGGATCGGGAACCAACTACAGCTACACCGTCTCCAGCCGGGAAGCTGGTATGTGGAACGCGGCTGGGCCATCGATCGATGGCTCTGGGAATGTCTTCACGGTGACGGGGAACGGCGATCCGAGCAAGCTCGGTGGCCAAGAGAGCGTGATCAAGGTATCGCCCACGCTGCAATACGAAGACAGTTTCACCGCCAGCAACTGGTCGGCTCTCGACCAGGCCGACACCGACCTGGGCTCCCTGGGCGTGTCCTTACTGGATAACAACCTTGCCTTCACGGCGGGCAAAGGGGGTACTGGTTATCTACTCAATCAGACGGCTCTGGGAGGCGTCGGCGGTCAGATTTACTCCGCGGGGATCTGCTCCTCGGCAGCTGGAGGTTCGGCGTATCAATCGCCCATTCTTTATGTCCCATGCACCAATGGTGTCACCGCCGTCAAGATCGATCCGGTCGCCAAGAATTTCAGTGTGCTGTGGACCCAATCCGCGTCCAACGGGTCGCCGATTGTCGCCGGAGGCATGGTTTGGGCGCTGAGCGGGGGCAATCTCGTCGGCATGGACCCGATCACGGGACATGTCGACATCACGCGATCGGTGGGGGGGGCCACCCGGTTCGCGACACCGGCTTCGTCCGGTGGTCGGCTCTTCATTGCCCTCAACAACCAGCTTCTGGCCCTGGCCGGGCCAGCCGTGCGTCCCCCTGATTCGGGGCGTCCCTGGCCGGGAGGTTCGGATGCGGTTGGGGCTGGCGCGGGTTCGACCAACGCGTATTTTGCCGAGGGATTCACCGGGCCCAACTTCCATGAGTACCTGACAGTCGAGAATCCCGGCGCGGCCCAGACCCTCACCGCCATCTATGACTTCGCCAGCGGTAGTCAGCTGAGCAAGACGTATTCACTGGGTGCCAATAGCCGAACCACGATCGACGTCAACGGCGAGGTCGGCTATTACCAACAGGTGTCAACCCATCTCAGCGCGCCCAATCCCTTTGTGGCCGAGCGGCCTATGTACTTCGATTTCCCGGGTGGAATCACCGGTGGCGACGATGCGATGGGAGTGCAAGCTCCCGGCCAACAGTTCTACTTCGCGGAAGGCTACACCG
>DASZFH010000150.1:0-3586 GCA_035939985.1 Candidatus Dormiibacterota bacterium | reverse complement strand
GGTTCTGGTCAGTGTCGAGCTTGATGACCCTGACGGTCACCTCCTCGCCCACAGTCAGCACGTCGCCAACCCGCGAGACACGGTCCCAGGACAGTTCTGAAATGTGGATAAGGCCATCGGCGCCGCCGAGGTCTACGAAGGCACCATAGGTGGTGAGACCGGAGACGGTACCGGTAACCGTGTCACCGATCTCAAGTCGACCAAAAAGCTCATCGCGCTTTTTAGCTCGGCTTTCTTCTTCCGCCGCCTTCTGGCTCACGATCAGTCGATTTCGCTTGCGGTTGACCTCCAGGATCTTGACGACGATCTTCTGGCCCACCAAGCTCTCAAGGTCGTTGCCGGCCACTCGCCCGACCTGGCTCGAGGGAAGGAATCCACGCAACCCAAGAACGTTGACGATCAGACCGCCCTTGTTCTGCTCCTTAACCTCAGCGTCGACCACCTCGCCAGCGAGCTGCTTGTCCGCGGCAGTGAGCCACGTGGTCTCCGCGCGAGCTCTCCGCAAGCTGAGGACCACGTTGCCGTGCTCGTTCTCAGATTGGAGGACATAAACCTTGATGAGGTCACCGACCCCAAGGTTGGCGACATCCGCATCCCCCCGGAACCCGAGTTCCTTGTTGGAGATCACCCCTTCGGCCTTAGCACCGATGTCGACGAGGACCTCGTCGGCGTCCACCCGCACCACCCAACCATCGACTATGTCGCCATGGTTATGGGTACGAAAGGACTGTTCGTCGAGGACCATGTAGTCCTCCATGGTGAGAAGTGACGAATCGGTCTCCGTCGCCTCCTCTTCTAGCGTAAGGACCGCAGTCGCATCTTCAGACAATGGAAAACTCCCGGCAGGTTATTTGTGTGGTCTTGGTCGTCAGTTTGCCTCCGCCAACACGAGTCTCCATTGTAACGAATTCGAGTCCCTATGGATGGGTCCAAGATGTTGTGAGCCTGCTTGGGCCGATTCCCGCCACCAGCGGGTGTCCGATTATGTGGTTGTCAATAAGGCGAACGCCGTTCAGCCTGGCCGCCACCAGCGCCAGGCGACCAACTCCGAGCAACGTGTCGGGATCAACCAGCTCCACATAATCGACCTCCAGATGGGGTTCCGCCCCAAGGATCTCGAGGATTCGGACCCGGGCCAGCTCGGTATCCACCTGTCCCCCGTAAGCGTGGGCCTGGTTGGCGGCGACGAGCCCTCTGAACAACGCCGTCGCCCCCGCCCGATCCACTGGACTGAGGTAGCCGTTGCGAGAGCTCAGGGCCAGCCCATCGAGATCGCGCACGATTGGGCAACCGATAATTTCCACTCCAAGATCGAGATCTCGGACCAGCTGCCGGACGATCGCTAGTTGCTGTGCATCCTTCTGACCGAAATAGGCCCGATCGGGCCCAGCGAGATTCAGCAGCTTGGTCACGACCGTAGCGACGCCGTCGAAATGCCCCGGCCTTGTCAACCCCTCCAAGACCCGCCCCAGATCACCGACTGCGATCGAGGTCTTTGGGGGCTGTGGATACATTTCGTCGAGCGAAGGGTGAAACACAACCAGATCGGCCCCCAGCTCCCCGAGAAGGTCGAGATCTTGCCGTAAGGGTCGGGGGTAGCGGTGGTAGTCCTCGGTTGGCCCGAACTGAAGCGGATTGACAAAGATGCTGACGACAACCCTCTGGTTATCTGCCAGTGCGGATTCGACCAGGCTCAGATGCCCGGCGTGAAGCGACCCCATGGTTGGTACCAGCCCGATCGAGTGATCCTGGCGTCGCCAACCTGCAACCACCTGACGTAGCTCTGGGACGCTTTCGACGAGGATCGGCATCGCCAACTCCGACCGAGCTCCAGCGTGTTCTAGGAGGCGGACGCCGGGACGGATGAAGCCGCAATCGGCGCCTGGGCCAAAAGCGCATCCAGTGCGGCGGCATCGAGGCTCTCCACCACCTTAAGGTGCTCCGCCAGCAGTTCGAGACGATCCTTCTGTGCGGTGAGGATGTGGCGAGCGGTTTCGTAGCCATTGCTGATCAGCAGCCGTATCTCCTCATCGATCAAAGCAGCCACCTCTTCCGAGTAGTTGCGCTGCTCACCGAGGTCCCGGCCCAGAAACACCAGTTCCTCCTTGTGGCCCATGGCGACGGTGCCGAGCTTATCGCTCATGCCCAGCTGGGTGACCATGGTTCTCGCCAGTTGGGTGGCCTGCTTGATATCGTTGGCGGCCCCCGAGGTGATGTCGCCAAAAGTCAATTCCTCGGCAACTCGACCGCCCATCAGGCCCGCGATTCGATCGGTCAACTCTGACTTCCGATGCAACCGCTTGTCTTCATCGGGAAAGCTCATCACGTAACCAAGAGCCTGCCCACGGGACACGATGGTGATCTTATGAATCGGGTTGGAATTGGGCAATGCCTTTTGAACGATGGCGTGACCAGCCTCGTGGTAAGCCACGATTGTCTTTTCCTTCTCGGTCAGGCGGGAACTCTTCCGCTCCGGCCCTGAGATGACCCTCTCAATCGCCTCCTGCAGCTCCTCCATCCCAATCGCCTTCTTGTTGCCACGAGCCGCGAGGATCGCGGCCTCATTGATCAGGTTGGACAGATCCGCCCCCGAGAAGCCTGGGGTCTGGCGAGCGAGAACGTCCAGGTCGACGGTGGAGTCCAGCGGCTTATTGCGGGCATGGACATCCAAGATCGCCCGGCGGCCCTTGATGTCGGGGCTGTCAAGCGTCACATGCCGATCGAATCGACCAGGTCGAAGTAGGGCTGGATCCAGCACGTCGGGCCGGTTGGTGGCGGCGATAACAATGACATGGGTGCTGGTGTCAAAGCCGTCCATCTCAACCAGGAGCTGATTGAGCGTTTGCTCCCGCTCGTCGTGCCCACCGCCGAGGCCGGCACCACGCTGGCGGCCGACCGCATCGATCTCATCCACAAAGACGATGCAGGGGGAGTTCTTCTTGGCTTGATCGAAGAGGTCGCGGACGCGGCTCGCGCCGACGCCGACGAACATCTCGACAAACTCCGATCCCGAGATCGAGAAGAACGGTACCCCTGCCTCACCGGCCACGGCCTTGCTGAGCAAGGTTTTACCGGTTCCTGGCGGGCCCACCAACAGGACACCCTTAGGAATACGCGCGCCCAGGGCGACGAATTTCTCTGGATATTTGAGAAATTCGACGATCTCGGTCAGCTCCTGTTTGGCTTCCTCCACCCCGGCGACGTCGGAAAAGGTGATGGCCGGCTTGTCGCCCGCGATCAGCCGGGCCCGGGATCGGCCGAATGACATCGCTTGATTGTTGCCGCTCTGACTCTGGCGCAGGATGTAGTAAAAAGCCCCCAGGATGACCACCAGGATGAGGAGGTTGGGGAGCAGAACCTGCAGCCATTGAGCCCCAGAGGTCGAATTGTTGATGGTCACGTTGGCCCCGTCGGCGGAGAGGGTATCCACCAGCTTGCTGGTATCGGCCGGCAGCTGGACGGTGTACTTGGTGCCGTCGGTCGTGGTGATGGTCCCGCTGTCACCCGCGATATCGAGCTGTTTGACCTTGCCGTCCTTACCCAGGCTCAGCAGCTCTGAATAGCTCTTCTCGTGGGTCGTCGTCTG
>DASZFH010000149.1:0-12136 GCA_035939985.1 Candidatus Dormiibacterota bacterium | reverse complement strand
AGGACTTCCTGGGCTGGAATTGCGCACCCGTCCGGTCCGCCGGGCCGGCCTGTATGTCCCCGGGGGCCGGGCGGCCTACCCCTCCACCGTTCTCATGACAGCCATTCCGGCGACGGTGGCGGGCGTCAAGGAGATCGCTCTCGCCTCGCCAGCCTCCTCGGATGGGTCTCTGCCGGTCGCGATCCTGGCCGCGGCCAGCATCGCGGGGGTGACCGAGGTGTACCGGATCGGAGGTGCCCAAGCGATTGCGGCTTTCGCCTACGGAACTGATTCGGTCCCGGCGGTGGATGTCATCGCCGGTCCCGGCAACATCTATGTGACCTTGGCCAAGCGTGAGGTCTTCGGGCTGGTGGGTATAGACGCGATCGCTGGCCCAACAGAGATCCTCATCATCGCCGATGAAACCGCCCCCGCCGATTTCCTCGCGGCCGATCTCGCGTCGCAGCTGGAGCATGACCCTCTGGCTTTCGCGGTCCTGGTGACCACCTCGGCTGCCCTGGGAAGGGCCGTGACCGAGGCATTCGAGGGCCTGGTGGTAAATCTGGATCGGCGGGAGGTGGTTGGGGCCGCGCACTGCCGGATCGTGCTTGTGGAGAGCATTGCAGAGGCCGTCCAGATCTCGAATGCGTTTGCCCCCGAGCACCTTGAACTGGTTGTCGCGGAGCCAGAGGTTTGGTTGGACCAGATCGAGAACGCCGGAGCGATCTTTGTTGGTTCGCTCGCCGCGGTCTCGCTCGGGGATTATGTGGCCGGGACCAACCACAGTCTGCCCACCGCCGGATCGGCTCGCTTCTCATCACCCCTGGGAGTGCACACTTTCCTCAAGCGAACCAGCATCGCCAGGCTGAGCGGGTCGGACTTCGCCGAGTTGGCGGAGCCGTGCATCACCATGGCCAATATGGAAGGCCTAACCGCCCATGCTCACGCCGTCCGGGTGAGACTGGCATCAATGGAGAACAGATGAAAGAAGCCGCCCGCCGGGGTCACATCGTCCGCAAGAGCAAGGAGACCCAGCTCGACGCGGCGGTCAAACTTGACTCTGGTCACGCAGTCTCGGTCAGTTCGGGGCTGCCATTCCTGGATCACATGCTTGAGCAAGTGGCCCGTTACGGGGGATTTGATCTCAGTCTGCACGGCCAGGGAGATGTCCATGTCGATGCCCATCACCTGGTCGAGGATGCCGGAATCGTCCTTGGCCAAGCCCTGTCCAAAGCCTTGGGATCGAGAACCGGGATCGTCCGATACGCCCACGCCTATGCGCCTTTGGATGAGTCCTTGGCCCGGGTGGTCGTCGATCTTGGCAAGCGCCCCTTCCTGTCTTACAATCTCCCGCTCAAGGGGAAGGTTGGGACCTTGGAGAGCGAGGTCCTGGAGGAGTTCTGGCGGGCATTCAGCATCCACGTGGGTGCCACCATCCACGTCGATCTGATCCGGGGCCGGAACCGGCACCACATCGCTGAATCAGCTTTTAAGGCTCTCGGACTCAGTCTCAAAGAGGCCATGACCATGACCGGAGCGACAGGTGCTCCGTCCTCCAAGGGACTGCTCGGATGATCGCAATTGTCGACTATGGAGTCGGCAACCTGCGTTCGGTCGAACGAGCGCTGCTGGCCGCCGGAGCCAATCCCAAATTGACCTCCGACCAAGACGAGCTTGGTCGGGCCGACGGGCTGGTTCTGCCCGGGGTGGGAGCATTCGCGCCGGCCCTGGAAAAGCTTCACATCGGCGGACTGGGACGAAGGGTGGTGGATGAGGCAAAGCGGGGCAAGCCGATCCTGGGGGTCTGCCTGGGCTATCAGTTGCTGTTTGACCGCTCGGAAGAACATGGTGACCATGAAGGCCTGGGTTTGCTAAGCGGCACCGTCACCAGGGTAAAGGCCACCGACAAATTGCCCGTGATCGGTTGGTGCAAGGTCCGCCAGGAGGACGACAGCCCGCTCTGGGCGGGCATTGAGGACCGATCCTACTTCTATTTCGTCCACTCCTATACCCCCGTCAGCCGGCAGGGTGTCATCGGCAGCACGGACTTCGCCCAAGCCGCCGCCGCCGCCCGGGCCAACGTCATGGGAACCCAATTCCATCCCGAAAAAAGCGGCTCCGACGGCCTCAGAATCTACGCCAACTTCCTATCCATCTGCGGCTCCGGCTAGTGCGTGAGTTCGATCGGGACCACGAGGACCTGAGGGATCGCTTGGACGAGGAAACACGAAGGCACAAAGAGACGACCGAAGACGCACGGAGACTTAGAGTTGGGGTTTCGCCCCAGGGGTTGATTCCAAAGTTCAAGAACCTGGTTTCTAGTATTCGGGAATCGTTTATCCCGCCACGCTTCAGTGACCTGTTCGACCCTCCCATGGGGATCGGGTCCCATATCTCCTATCTCCGTGAACCTTTATTGCCTCTGTGTCTTCGTGTTTCCTCGTCGGAACTGACCCGACCACGCACAAACCGCCTCGATACCGGAGTAGCTGATGCCTGCTAAGCGAATCATTCCCTGCCTCGACGTCACCGCTGGGCGGGTGGTCAAAGGCGTGCGGTTTGTCGAGCTGCGAGATGCGGGCGACCCAGTCGAGCTGGCCGCGGCCTACGACCAGGCCGGGGCGGATGAATTGGTCTTCCTCGACATAACCGCCTCCTCCGACGCGCGCCACATTCTGCTTGACGTCGTCGCCCGCACCGCCGATCAGCTCTTTATCCCACTCACCGTTGGGGGTGGGGTGAAGACGGTGGACGACATGCAAGAGCTGTTATCACACGGAGCCGACAAGGTGGCGATCAACACCGCGGCGCTGGATGATCCCGAGCTGATCACCCGAGGGGCTGAAATATTCGGATCCCAGTGTGTGGTAGTGGCTATTGATGCGAAACGACGAGCTGATGGACCCGGTTGGGAAGTCTTCAGTCACGGAGGCCGTCGGCCGGCAGGGAGGGACGCTGTCGAATGGGCCGAGGAGTGTGAGCGGTTGGGAGCGGGGGAGATCCTGCTCACCTCGATGGATCGCGATGGTACCCAGGAGGGTTACGACCTTGCACTCACAGCTGCGGTCAGTGGGGCGATCCGCCTACCTGTCATCGCATCCGGCGGCGCCAGGAGCCCGGAGCACATATACGAGGCTCTCACTGTCGGAGGAGCGGAGGCTGCCCTCGCCGCCAGCATATTCCACTTTGGCGAGGTCTCAATCGGGGCGGTCAAGGAGTATCTGGCGGGACGCAAGCTGGAGGTGCGGCCGCTGTGACTCCTGACTTTTCGGGTGGATTGATACCGGCAGTGGTCCAGGATTCGGAAACCGGGGAGGTCCTGATGGTCGCCTACCTCGACCAGGAAGCCTGGGACAAAACCATTGAGACCGGCCACATCTGGTTCCACTCGCGCACCCGCGGTCTGTGGGAAAAAGGGGCCACCTCTGGCAACTTCATGCATGTGCTGGAACGCCGCCTGGATTGCGATCTCGACACGGTCCTCTTTCGTGTTCGACCGGCCGGGCCGGCCTGTCACACAGGCGAACGCAGCTGTTTCTTCAACCAGGCGTGACCAGCCCAACATACCCCATCCACCAAATCGCCTGCAACTCTATGCAAGCAGCATGTATAATCATGCGATGACTGCAACCTACGAATTCTTGCCATGGTGAAGGTGGCGGTCGCGGGCGCCAACGGATACGCGGGCATGACGCTGGTCCACCTCCTGGCCGGGCATCCGGCGGTGGAGCTGGTCCAGCTCACCTCGCGGTCGCAGGTTGGTAAGCCGTGGAGTTCGGTTTTCCCTCTTCTCGATGTGGAGGGCGTATTCGTCGAGGAGCCTGACGCCTCTCTGGTGGAGGTGGTGTTCAGTTGCCTGCCCCACAACGTCGGTGCGTCCCATGCGGGTCGTTGGCTCGCTGCTGGCGCACGCGTGATCGATCTCAGCGCCGATTTTCGGCTCCGGGACGCCAGTCAATATCCAATTTGGTACAAGCAGGAACACCCGGCTCCGGACCTGCTCGGGAGGGCCGTTTTCGGGTGCCCCGAACTACATGAACGAGAGCTGCGAGGGGCTGATTTGATCGCAGTGCCGGGTTGCTACGCCATGACTTCGATCTTGGCCCTGGCGCCGGCGGTAGCGGCCGGCCTCGCCGAGGCGGGAATCGTGGTTGACGCCAAGTCCGGGGTCAGCGGCGCGGGCCGCTCGCCTGCTCTCGGTGTCGTCTATTCGGAGGTCAACGAGTCGATCCATGCTTACGCGATCGAAGGGCACCGACATCTGCCCGAGTTGCAACAGGAATTGGGAGTGCTGGCCAAGGGCCCGCTGTCGATCACCTTTGTGCCGCACCTCGTCCCGATGACCCGTGGGATTCTCGCCACCTGCTATTTCGATCTAGATGGCTCCGCCGACGAGCTTGCCTTGGCCTACAGAGAGTTCTATCAGGGCCAGCCCTTCACGGAAGTGGTTGACTTCTCCCCGGCGACCAAACTGGTCACGCACACCAACCGGTGCCTGATCAATGTGGCCGCACAGGGCAGCAAGGCGGTCATTACTGGGGTCCTCGACAATCTGGTCAAGGGCGCCGCCGGTTCCGCCGTCGAGTGTTTCAACCTAGCGGTTGGTCGTCCCCGCACTGAGGGACTCCAGCTGGCTATGCAGTGGCCATGACGTTGACAGGTCAGACCGACGTTGGCGTCTCACTGCCCAGCGGGTGGGCGGCTGGCACAGCGGCCTGCGGTATCAAAGCGCTTACCGCCGGTGCCAGCGCGATTCCGAGCGAGCTTCGCGACGACCTGGTGATTCTCTACAGCGAACGCCCGTGTGATGCGGGCGGCGTCTTTACGACCAACAAAGTCAAGGCTGCCCCGGTCATCATCGACCAGCTCCACCTGCAACAGAACCGTGTCCAGGCGGTGGTTGTTAATTCGGGCAACGCCAACGCCTGCACCGGGGCTCAGGGGTTCAAGGATGCGCTCCTGATGGCCAAACTCACGGCCGACAATCTTGACCTCGACCCGCCCCAGGTGCTGATCTGCTCAACTGGCGTGATCGGCCGCCCAATGCCCATGGAGGCAGTCAAGGAAGGCGTTATCGCCGCCGCTCGCCGCTTATCCAGCCAGGGGGGTGTTCGGGCAGCGCGGGCGATCATGACCACTGATACACAGCCCAAGACGGCGTTCGTGGAAGTTGAACTCGGTGGGGTCAAAGTCGGGGTGTGGGGGATGGCCAAAGGCTCAGGCATGATCCATCCAAACTTGGCCACCCTGCTTTCCTTCATCACCACCGACGCCGCGGTTGAGCGTGGCCTCTGCTCTGGGTTGGCCGGACCGGCGGCGGATCGCAGCTTCAACCAGGTGACGGTGGACGGCGACAGTTCCACCAACGACACCTTCCTCCTCCTGGCAAATGGGGCGGCGGGGAATGAGCCGGTCAAATCAGGCACCGCCGAGGCCGAGGCGCTGCTCAGGGCCATTGTTGAAGTCGGCCGTCAGCTTGCCCGGGCGGTGGCTCGGGACGGGGAAGGTGCGACCAAACTGATCACGGTCAAGGTGAGTGGAGCCCAAGGTGACGGTGATGCCCGCTTGGCGGCTCGCGCCGTCGCCGCCTCAAGCTTGGTCAAGACCGCGATCCACGGGGGAGACCCCAACTGGGGCCGGATAGTGTGTGCCCTCGGCTACAGCGGCGCCGAGATGGCGCTCGACAAACTGCGCCTGGAAATCGCCGGTCTGGAGATTTTCGCCCGTGGGACGGGCCAGGATCCCCAGCTTGCCGAGGTACGCAAGGCCTTCGAACAATCCGAGATCGAGATCAACGCTGACTTGGGCATGGGCACCGGGTGGGCCGAAGCCTGGGGCTGCGACCTTTCCGAGGAGTATGTCCACATCAATGCCGACTACACCACCTGAGGAGCCCAGATGACAATCGACGTAGCTGATCGCGCCCAGGTTTTGATCGAAGCCCTGCCCTATATCCAGCGCTTTCACGGTCAGAAGATCGTGATCAAGGTCGGTGGCAACGCCATCGAGCAGCGCAAGGACGAAACCTTGGAGGACATCGTTCTCCTACGTTATGTTGGCCTGCAACCGGTCTTGGTCCATGGCGGTGGCGCTGAGATCACGGCCATGGCCGAGCGACTGGGAATCGAGACTGAGTTCCGCAATGGTTTGAGGGTGACCGACGAAAAGACCATGGAGGTCGCCAAGATGGTCTTGACCGGGAAGGTCAATCCCGACCTCGTCGCCACGCTCAACCGGATGGGGGCTCAGGCCCACGGCATGAGCGGGGAGGATGGGCCCAGCATCATCGCCGAAGCAGAGGATCCAGAGCTGGGATTTGTAGGCCGGGTGACTCAGGTCAATCCAGAACCGATCGAGGTCCTGATCCGGGGCGGTTACATTCCCGTGATCGCCTCGATCGGCCTCGGCTACGACGGCAACTCCTACAACATCAACGCCGATACCGCGGCGGCCGAGGTGGCAGTCGCTCTTGGTGCCAGCAAGCTGTTGTTGTTGACTGATGTGCCGGGGGTGCTGGATGGATCTGGCCAAGTCGTCAGCGAGCTGCGCCGGGTCCAGGCCGAGGCCATGATCGCCGGCGGCGAGGTGACCGGAGGCATGATCCCGAAGCTCAAAGCCTGCCTGCGGGCGGCCCAGGCCCATACCACGGCCCACGTCATCGATGGTCGCACCCCACACTCGCTGCTGCTTGAGCTGTTCACCGAGGCGGGGATCGGGACCATGGTCACGGGCTGATGGAGGGATTGGCTGGGCTGGAAAGCCAATACCTGATGCACACCTTCCGGCGCCAGCCTGTGAACCTGACCAGAGGCTCGGGATGTTGGGTCTATGACGAAGACGGCAAGGAATACCTCGACATGGTCGGAGGGATCGCCGTCAACGCCTTGGGCCACGGCCATCCCACGCTGACTCAAGCCATCACTGAGCAGGCGTCGGATCTGATCCACGTCTCCAACCTCTACTACAGCCGGCCACAGGTCGAGCTTGCGCGGCGGCTGGTGGAGCTGGCCTTTCCATCTCGGGTGTTCTTCGCCAACAGTGGGGCCGAGGCAAATGAGGCCGCCATCAAGCTGGCGCGAAAGTGGGGACGTCTGAACCGGGCCGGCGCATTCGAGATCATCACGGCCATCGACTCTTTTCACGGCCGGACCCTCGCCACGGTCACCGCTGGGGGTAAGGACGCTTACTCCGCACCCTTCGGTCCCCTCCCCGGTGGCTTCGTCCATGTCCCCTTCAACGACCTCGACGCGGTCAAAGCAGCCACGACCGCCAGCACCGCAGCCATCATGATCGAACCCATCCTCGGAGAGGTGGGAGTCATCCCCGCCGCCGCCGGCTACCTGGCGGGTCTGCGGCGCTGGTGCGATGAGGCCAACTTGCTCCTAATCCTCGACGAGGTCCAAACCGGGATGGGCCGGACGGGCCGTTGGTTCGCTCACCAGCATGCGGGTATAACCCCCGACGTTATGACGCTGGCCAAGGCGCTGGGCGGCGGCGTGCCGATCGGCGCTTGCTTGGCCAACCCCCGTGCGGATGTATTCGAACCGGGCGACCACGGATCGACCTTTGGCGGCAACCCCCTCGCCTGCCGGACGGCCCTGGCCGTAATCGAGGTGATCGAGAGCGAAGGCCTGATCGGCCATGCCGCCGAGATGGGGGAGCTCCTAGCTGAGAGCTTGGGCTCGCTTGAACTCGGGACAGTTAGAGGCCTGGGGCTGATGCAGGCCCTTGTCCTGGACCAACCGCACGCCAAGGAAGTCCAGGCCGCCGCACTGGACGCCGGCCTCATCGTCAATGCCGTTACCGAGCGAACGCTTAGGTTCGTTCCCCCGCTGGTAATCAATCCGGCCCAGATCGATCAAGCGACGCGCGTCTTGAAGGCGGTTGCCGGATGACCGCGCTCAAAGCCGAGCGGCAACGAGCCATCCTCGAATTGGTTCGAAGCGGTTCGATCCACACCCAGCAGGATGTGGCGTCGGCGCTGACCGAATCGGGACTAGGTGCCACTCAGGCCACAGTGTCCCGCGACATACAGGAGTTGGGTTTGATTCGCACTCCCGAGGGCTACCGCCCACCCGCCTCGGATTCGTCGTTGGCGGCCCACGTGGTCGATCTCACCATCGTCCAGTTTTTGGCGGTTATCAGAACCCCGCCCGGGCGGGCCAGCATGGTGGCCCGGGCCATCGACGAGGCTGAGTTGGCCGGCCTGGCGGGCACGGTCGCGGGAGACGATACGATCATCGCGGTGCTTCAAAATAGCGCGGCCGGCACGGCGCTGGCGGAGTTGCTGCGTGGCTGAGAAGGTCGTGCTCGCCTACTCCGGTGGATTGGATACCTCGGTGGCCATCCACTGGCTTAAGGATCGGGGCTATGACGTGGTAGCGCTGACCATCGATCTGGGTGAGAAAAAGGATCTCGAGGCGATCCAGGCCCGTGCCCTGCGCGTCGGAGCCAGCGCCGCCTTCGTCCATGATGCCAAGATCCCATTTCTTCAGCACTTCGTCTGGCCTTCCCTGCAGGCGGGGGCGCTCTACGAGAAGGTCTACCCATTGGCGACGGCTCTGGGCCGGCCGTTGATTGCGGCCGCGATGGTCAAAGTTGCCCGAGAAGAAGGGGCCACGGCGATCGCTCATGGCTGCACCGGCAAGGGCAATGACCAGGTCAGGCTCGACGTCGCTACGGCCGCACTCGCCCCGGACCTCAAAGTTGTGGCCCCCGTCAGGGAGTGGGGTATGAATCGTGACGACGAGATCGAATATGCCCGGGAGCGGGGGATCGAGGTCCCAGCCACGGTGGCCTCACCCTATTCAACCGACGAAAACCTCTGGGGGCGTTCCATCGAAGCGGGCATCCTGGAGGACCCCTGGGAGGAGCCTCCGGCCGACGTTTTCGAGTGGACCACCGATCCCCGAACCGCTCCAGATGAGGCTAGATATCTCGAGATCGGGTTTGAGGGCGGAGTCCCGGTCAGCTTGGATGGGGTGCCAATCGACTCTCTGGCGATTGTCACCGAGCTGAACCGACTGGGTGGGGAACACGGCGTGGGGAGGATCGATCACGTCGAAAATCGCCTGGTCGGAATCAAATCACGCGAGATCTACGAAGCTCCCGCCGCCGTCATCCTGCTCGACGCGCACCAGGGCTTGGAGGACATAACCCTGCCCAAGGAGGTGGCCCGGTTCAAGGATCTGGTTTCGGCCCAGTGGGCCCAACTGGTTTACGACGGGCTCTGGTTCAGCCCGCTGCGTGACGCCCTCCACGCCTTTGTGCTCAATACCCAGCGCCACGTCAACGGCGAGGTGCGAGTCCGCCTCCACCGGGGAACCACCACGGTGGTGGGACGAAAATCGCGCGATCAGCTTTATCGCCCCGAATTGGCAACCTATGGCGCTGGTGACATCTTCGATCAGTCGGCCGCCGCCGGGTTCATAAAGCTTTGGGGACAGAGCGTGCGAACCGCCGCCGAGGTTCAGGGTCAGCTTGCCGGGCGGGATCTCGACGCCTTGCTGGGCGGCGGCGAGATCAGGAGATTGGGCTCATAGCCGGGCCCAAGCTCTGGGGCGGCCGATTCGAGGGCCGGCTTGACCCCAGCCTGGAGCGATTTTCATCCTCGTTCCCGGCCGACCTTGCACTGGCAGAGGTTGACATCGCCGGCAGTCGTGCCCACGCTCTCGGCCTCAAGGCGGCGGGGTTGATCACTGATTCGCAGTGGGCGGCCATGGACGCTGGGTTGGTCAAGATCATTCGCGAACTCGCTGAAGGGACCTTCGATATCCTCGGGTCGGACGAGGACATCCATTCGGCTGTTGAGCGTCGCCTGACCGAGTTGGTCCCCAAAGACGGTGGTCGTCTGCACACCGGTCGCTCACGCAACGATCAGGTGGCGCTTGACCTTCGCCTCTACTGCCGGGGAGCGATCTCCAACCTGGTCCGGGGAATAGCCGAGTTGACCAAAGCTCTGGCTGAACAGGCCACCACCCATGCCAACTGGCCAATGCCCGGCTATACCCATCTCCAACGCGCCCAGACGGTCACGGTGGGACATCACCTCCTGGCTCATGCGGAACCCCTGCTCCGCGACGCTCGTCGGCTCCAATTCGCCTATGAGATGGCCGATGAGATGCCCTTGGGATCGGGAGCGCTGGCCGGGTCGACCCTCAAACTGGCCCGTGAGGTGGTGGCGGAAGAGCTTGGCTTCAGCCGGTTGACCCAGAACAGCCTCGACGCGGTCTCCGACCGGGATTTCCTTCTCGATCTCGCCTACGCCTGTCTCTCTGTCGCCATCCACCTCAGCCGGCTGGGGGAAGACGTCGTGCTCTGGGCTTCGGCGGAATTCGGCTTCGTCCAGTTGGCTGACGAGATCTCGACCGGATCGAGCCTCATGCCTCAGAAGAAGAACCCCGATATTGCCGAGTTGTTGCGGGGGCGAAGCGGCCGTGCCCTGGGCAGCCTGACCTCGATGGCCATGATCCTGAAGGGACTCCCACTGGCATACGATCGGGACTTGCAGGAGACCAAGGAACCGCTGCTCTCAACGGTCCGGAACACTGGTGAGAGCTTGAGTGCGGCGGCCATCCTCGTCTCTCGTCTTGTGTTTGACCGGGACCGCCTCCGAGAGGCGGTGGCCGACCCGGGCCTCTACGCGACCGATACAGCTGAACGGATGGTGGCCGAGGGCCGCCCGTTCCGGCAGGCTCACGAGGAGGTTGGTCGGCAGGTGCGCGAGGGGACTCACATGCCGGTTCTGGATCCCGACGCCTCACTCTCCGAGCGAGATCTGGTCGGCGCGCCAAAGCCGGAGCGGGTGCGCAGTCGCGGTCAGGCTGTCCTGACCCAAGCCTCCGTACTCGCTGGGTGGGCGGATCTGAATCCGCCCCGGACGGACAATGCTGCTCGCGGTTGACGTCGGTAACACCAACATCTCCCTGGGGCTCTTCGACGGGCACGATCTGGTTGCCGATTGGCGTTTAGCGACCAGGCCGGAGCAGACCTCTGACGAGGTTGGTATTCAGCTCAACCAGCTATTTCGGAGCAAGACCCTGGATCCGAGCTCTGTCGACGGGGTCGTGGTGGCCAGTGTGGTGCCGGGATTCAACGCGGCCCTTCTTGAGGCTTTGCGCAGGTTCATCCCAGTGGAGCCGCTGGTGATCGGACCCGGGGTTAAGACGGGTGTCAAGGTTCGGGTCGACAATCCCATGGAGGTGGGTGCCGACAGGATCGCGAACGCGGTTGCCGCCTTCCAGCGTTTTGGGGGGCCGACGATCGTGATCGACTTCGGCACCGCGGTCACCTATGACGTGATTTCGGCTGAAGGTGACTATCTGGGTGGAGCGATCGCTCCGGGGATCGGTATCTCTCTGGACGTGCTTATCAAACAGACGAGTCAGTTGGTCCGGGTCGACCCGGTGGCTCCGGAATCGGCGATCGGCCGCACCACCGTCACCGCCATCCAGTCGGGCTTGGTCTGGGGCTTTGTGGCTCAGGTGGAAGGGATGGTGGCCCGGATCAGGGCGGAAATGGGTGGGACCGCCCGGGTCGTGGCCACTGGAGGGCAGGCTGACATGATCGCTGGGCTGACCTCAACCATCGAAACCGTAGATCCCCTCCTGACCCTGGAAGGCTTGCACCTGATCCATCTCATGAACGTGACTCCACCCTGATCGGTTGCCGATCGCAAACCTGGGAGCCGTCCGAGAGGCCGAGGTCTGCTAGAATGCCGAACCTTCATGGATGATAAACCCGTCCTCCTAACCACCAGCGGACTGCACAAGCTCGAACTTGAGCATGAGCGTCTGACTTCGACCGGCCGCGACGAGGTTGCCGAGCGGATCAGAGTCTCACGTGACTTTGGCGACATCAACGAGAACGCGGAATACATCGAGGCCAAGAACGATCAGAGCTTGCTCGAAGGCCGTATCCAGGCGTTGGAGCACATGATCCGCAACGCCGTCATCATCGAGGGCGTGGAGCGAACGGCGGGAATTGTCGAGATCGGTGCGAGTGTGTCGGTGAGTTCGGAAGAAGGCGAGGAAAAGTACGATATCGTCGGGCCGGCGGAAGCGGATCCGATGGCGGGACGAATCTCCAACGAATCTCCTCTCGGTCGCGCTCTACTGGGTCACCGGCCTGGCGACGAGGTCCACTGGGATTCGCCGAT
>DASZFH010000148.1:0-4238 GCA_035939985.1 Candidatus Dormiibacterota bacterium | reverse complement strand
CCTCGTCGCCAAAGCGATGACCGCCGCCCAGCGCCACTTCCGCTTCGTGATCGTCGATCTGGGCGTGGCCCTCAGCGATGTCACCCTGACCGTCTTCGACCACAGTCACCGACTGGCTCTGATAACCCCACCCGAGGCGGCCGCGCTACGCGACACCGGCGAGCTATTGAGCCTGCTGCCCTCGGCCCTGAACGTGCCTGAGAGCCAGACCACGGTCATTCTCAATCACGTCTCCAAGTATTCGCAACTGAACCAGAAGGACGTTGAGCTGATCATCGACCGCAAGATTGACATCGAGATCGCCCATGACGGCCCCAAGCCGGAGAAGGCCCTGCTGGTCGGACAGTTGCTCGCGGTAACCGACCCCACCAGCACCATCACCAAAGGCGCGGCAGCGCTGGCCGCCATCTTGGAGGGGGACCGCAACCGTGTCGGCGACCATGGCGGCCACGCCGAGCGTGATCCCGAGAAGGCCCCAGCGGAAGACCGGTCTGCCACCCCAGCTCAGAGCCAGGTCCAGTTGTCGGCGTCGTCCGCCTTACTGGGCACCACCGCCTGAACTGATTACGGGGCGGTCAGGTTGGTCCCGACGAGCGATCAACCGGCTGGCGCGCAACATCTCCGCGATCGACCAGGCCTGAAAAGGCGCCCCGGTCGCTCGGTGAGGCGGATCACCATCGGTGGTTTCCGAGACCGAACCAAGCCCCCACTCCCCAAGATGCCGTTCCAGACCATCGAGAACGCCATCAACCCCGATTCCCACTTTGAGCGCGGCTTCGACGTAGGGCCCAATCAGCCAGGGCCAGACCGTCCCCTGGTGGTAAGCGCGGTCCCGTTCCGCCTGGTCTCCCTGATGGTGACCTTCATATGCCGGATCGTCAGGCGCCAGAGAGCGCATTCCCAAGCTTGTTAGCAGCGACCGCCCCACCTTCTCCACGATCCAGCGCTGATCCAGTGGAGCGTGGGGCAATGAGATGGCGAGCAGACAGTTGGGCCTGACCTGGAGGCTGTCGCCGTTGGGCCCCTGAGCCACATCGAGCACAGCGGCACCACGAAGGAATCGCCCCGGAAACGATCGGCCAGCGGCGGCTTCCAGCTTTTCAATACCAGCGTCAGTGCGCTTGCAGCGTGCCAGCAGCCGGATCGTCGAGGCCAACCCATTGACCCACAACGCGTTGATCTCGATCGCCTTGCCGGCTCGCTGAGTGATTGGAATACCATCGACCCGGGCGTCCATCCAGGTCAGGGCGAGTCCAGGTTCGCCTTGGCTGAGCAGGCCATCACTCGGGTCGACATGAATCCCATAGCGGGTGCCTGTCACGTGGGACCTGATCACCTCAACCAACACATCCGCCAGCTGGGCGGCGAGGTCAGCATCGCCGGTCGATTCAACATGGCGGGCGACCGCGTGAAGGAACCAAAGGGTTGCGTCGGCGGTGTTGTATTGCGTCGCGCCGACATCCGAGGTATTGGCCAGCATCCCCTCCGACAAAGTTGCCGCCGCAGCCAGCAACAACCGGCGCCCCTCTTGTTCACGGGCGGTTTCCAGGAACAAGCCTTCGTAGGAGGTCATGGTGTCACGTGACCAACTGCCGAACCAGGGATATCCCGCCACCACCGCCGGGCCGGCCACGATCATCTGATCCGCCGCCAGCACCAATGCCTGGTCTGTGCTGGCGGTGAGTGTGGATTTCAAGACGATTTGGCGGGCGCGTTGCCGTGCCGCGCGGATTGTCTGCGCAACCGGCGGAGGCTCCGTGGCGAGATCTCCGGCCCAGGCACAGATGTCCAACGATTGGCCGCTCGCCAGGTCCCCGGAGAAGCTGCCGGGCGACCAAACATCCTCCTCGGCGTTGAGGCCACGATCGGCCTCCACCCGGTGCCACAGGCCCCGATACCAACCCGCCCCCGCCGTAAATCCTGGGCCCGTCACGCGGTAGGCCCGCTCGAAGGTAAACCCATTCGCCACCACCTCGACTAAGGGCTCTGCCGAACCCAGGCGTTCGGCGTTTGCGTCCCGCCAGGTGCACAGGGGATGAAGTTCGAGGCCGACGGCCGAGCCGCGCACCAGACGGTGGGAGATGACGACCCCAGGGCGGCCATTGGTCATTGCTATCTGACGTTCCAGGCAGACGTCGCCCACCGCCCAGCGCCACCGGGGTATGCCGTCCTCGATCCAGAAACCCTCCAGATGCTGGTAGCCAACCGGATCGACAGCTCCACTCGACCACTCGTGTGTCGCCAGGCGAATTCGGCGATCTCCGATTACCAGGACAGGGTCCAGTGCTACCAATCCCAGCTGGCGACCGATCGGGGGGTTGGTCGCAACGACCAGGAGCCCGTGATAACGCCTGGTCAAGAGCCCGGCCACAGTGCCCATGGCGAAGCCGCCGAGGCCGTCGCAAACCAGCCACTCGCGCTGGGCGGCCTGTTCTAGATCGCCGCAGATCTGACGCCCGAACGCTGGGCCCTCAATGGCCCGGTCGTTAGGATCGGCCACCGCGAATATCCCCCAATCCCACAGATACCTCCCAGGTCGCTGCCACCGGCTGCAGCTTAGCCCCGAACCACCCTAGCTAGGAACCTGTGTGGGAAATCCGACGGAGCCGCATTCCCACGCAGACTCCTAGATTCTCATAGGATTGCTGAAGCAGTGAGGGTCTCCCGCCAACCCAACTCCAGCAACCGAGAACAATCCAGACTCTTGGAGGTCCCTCAGGGGCGGGCGCCGTGGCGTCGTTGGGGGCCCTATCTGAGCGAGAGGGCCTGGGGCACTGTCCGCGAGGATTACAGCGCAGGGGGTACCGCCTGGGAATTCTTTCCCCACGATCACGCCCGTTCCCGCACCTACCGCTGGAACGAGGACGGGCTGGCGGGAATCTGCGATGACCGCCAACTGCTCTGCTTCGCGCTCAGCTTCTGGAACGGCCACGACCCGATCCTCAAGGAGCGGATTTTTGGTCTGACCGGAAACCAGGGCAATCACGGCGAAGATGCCAAGGAGCACTGGTGGTACCTGGACTCGACTCCAACCCACTCCTGGATGCGTTGGCGATACATGTACCCCCAGGCCGCCTTCCCCTACCAGGATCTGGTCACCGAAAACGCCCGCCGAGGCAAGCTTGATCCCGAATACGAATTGCTCGATACGGGCGTGTTTGACGGCGACCGTTATTGGGATATCACCGCCGAATACGCCAAGTCGGCCCCAGAGGACATCTGTATCCTGGTCACGGCTCGCAACGCGGGCCCGGAGCAAGCTTGGCTCGACCTGTTGCCCACCATCTGGTTCCGCAACATCTGGTCCTGGGGAAACCAAACTCATAAGCCGCAGCTCAACTTGACGGGGGCGACGATCGTCGCTGACCACCACGAATTGGGCCACCGAGTTTTGGCGGCCGACCCAGCGGGTGAAATCCTCTTCTGCGACAACGAGACCAACAGCCAGCGCCTGTGGGGCATCCCCGGCTCAACGCCATACCCCAAGGACGCCATCAACGACTATGTGGTCAACGGATTGCCGACGGTCAACCCCCACCGGGTGGGCACCAAAGCCGCGCTCCGATACACGCTCACCGTGCCGGCTGGGGAGAGCCGACAGATCCGGCTCCGGCTGGCCCCCCAGGCGGGGGACCTGGGCAAAGGCTTCGATGGAGTGATGGCCGATCGCAAGCGGGATGCGGACGAGTTCTATGCCGATCTCGCTCCGGACGGCACGACTCCCGACGAAGCCTTGGTGATGCGCCAGGCCCTGGGGGGAATGCTTTGGAGCAAGCAGTTCTACCACTTCGACATCCAAACCTGGCTCGACGGTGACCCAGGCCAGGCGGCCCCGCCGGCAGCTCGGCAAAGCGGACGGAACTCGGCCTGGCGCCATCTCGACAATCGCGATGTGATCTCCATGCCAGATAAATGGGAGTACCCCTGGTACGCGGCCTGGGACCTTGCCTTCCATTGCGTGGCTTTGGCTCACGTTGACCCTGAATTCGCCAAAGCCCAACTTGTGATGATGTGCCGGGAGTGGTTCATGCACCCCAGTGGCCAGCTCCCCGCTTATGAATGGGCCTTCGGGGATGTCAATCCCCCGGTCCACGCCTGGGCGGCCCTGAGGGTCTTCCAAATCGACGGCGGCCACGACTTCGAGTTTCTGGAGCGAATCTTCCACAAGCTCCTGATCAACTTCACCTGGTGGGTCAATCGCAAGGACGCCGAGGGCAACAACATCTTCCAGGGGGGGT
>DASZFH010000147.1:0-11989 GCA_035939985.1 Candidatus Dormiibacterota bacterium | reverse complement strand
GGGTGGCAGTTTTGGCGGCGGGTTCGGTGGCGGAGCCGGAGCCGGCTTCCTAGCCGGCGGCGCTTCCGGTGGGGGAGGATTCCTCCTCTTCCTGATCATCGTGGTGGTCATCGTCGTAGTTCTGTTCTACAGCCGGAAGGGCCGGTTGCCCAGTCTGTCCGACCTGCCAGCGCAATGGCCTTCTGTGCCGGCGGGTCCACTGCTTCAACCAGCCGAGGCTGGTTTGGCGACGATCCAGGCCGACGATCCAGGTTTTGATCGCGAGACGTTCCTGCAGCGCGCCCAGATGGCGCTCGTGCTGGTCAAGCAAGCTTGGCAAGCTCGTAACCCCGCGTCGGCTCTTCCATACCTGACGCCGCACGTCTATCAGGGGTGGTCAGGCCAGCTGACCGCCCTGGTCAGCCAAGGTCGCACCCCGTACCTGGAAAATCTGAACGTGCGCGGCATGTGGGTGGTGCGGGCCGACGGCGGCCCGGGTGGCGACCACATCGCGGTGCACTTCGACTTCGTCGCGTCGGCATACGTGCTGGACCAAGCGAGCCAGGTGGTGGAGGGAAAGCGGGAGGATATCTGGATGGCGGAGGAGTGGACGTTCGGCCGGGCTGCCGGCGTCAAGACGGTCGTCAATGGCGGGGTAACCAACCAGAAGTGCCCCAACTGTGGGTCGCCCCTCGCTCTCAACGAGGTTGGGGAGTGCACCCACTGCAAGGCACCGGTCACCAGTGGTCAGTTCGATTGGGTGGTGGAGGAAATGAATCCAGCGTCGCCACAACCCGAAAGCTGGCTGAATGGGAATTCGGTTCCCGGTCTGAGCCCCGAGGATGGTATCGCCGCCATCAGAGGGAAGGACGCTACCTTCGATCCATCCAACTTCCACGACCGTGCGGAGAAGGCCTTCATGCAGTTGGAGCAGGCCTGGCAGGATCGCAACCTGGACGAGGGACGGGCTTACATGAGTCCGGGGCTGTTCCTGACTTGGAGCGGCCAGGTGGACCAGCTCATCAGGCTGCACAAGAAGAATGTCATGGAAAACCTACGTATCCTTCGCCACCAGGTGGTCAAGGTTGTGCCGGGCCAAGAGTTTGACGAGATCACGGTTCGATTCGATGCAGCCAGTACCGACTACGAGGTTGACGAGACATCCGGGAAGGTCGTGTTCGGTGATAAGTCGGAGCACCCCTTCGTCGAATATTGGACCTTCCAGCGGTCGGCGGGCGTAAAAACGATAGTTCAGGGCGGAGTCGTCGACAAGCAATGTCCCAACTGTGGCGCGCCCCTAAATATCAACCAGATCGGAGAATGCTCATACTGCAAGGCGGGAGTCACCAGTGGGAAGTTCGACTGGGTTCTCTCAAGGATTGAACAGGAGGAGGAGTGGCGAGGATGACACCCGATGAACCGCAGTCGGTTAACCCCCCACCGGTGGAGGTTCCAGCACCACCACCGCTGATGCCCGGCGCTGGCGCTCCGATCGTCCCCGGTCCGGCTCAATCTGTCGGGGGCCCGGGCTCGGCTGGCTTGATCAATGGGATCAGCGCTGGAGTTATGGCCCTGGCCGCTGTTGTCGTGATCGTGGTTGTCGTCCTGATCGTGGTGGCGCTGACCCACATCTTCTGACCCCCAGGGTCAGCCGCCGATCTGGCTCATGTTCTTGACCGGCTTGACATAGTCGGGCGAGAGGATCTTCAGTGCTCCTCCCTCCTCCTTGGCCCAAACAGCCTTTTCGATTACAGAGGCCAGGGCCGCGTCTGACGAGCCCCCCCGCATGAGGTCGCGGAGCGGGGTTTCGGTGAGCGAGAAGAGGCAGGTGCGTAAGCCTCCTTCAGCGGAGAGGCGGAGCCGGTTACAGGAGCCGCAGAATGGTTCCGAGACCGAGGAGATGAAGCCGACGCCTCCGGGCGCATTGTCCGCGAAGCGATAGGTTCGGGCGGGGTCGGGCCCGGTGCTGGGGTGGGCGACCAGGGGGAACTGGTCCTCAATCGACTCTTTCAACCGCTGGCTCTTGACCACCGCATCGGCTCGCCAGCCACCTTCACCATCGAGGGGCATGAATTCAATGAAGCGGACCTCCAGTGCCTGTTCCCGGGCCAGGCGGGCAAAGTCGAGAATCTCTCCATCGTTGCTGCCACGCATCACAACCATGTTGATTTTGATCGGGGCAAGGCCGGCTTCCTGTGCAGCTCTGATGCCGTCCATGACCTTGGTCAGGGCATCGCGCCGGGAGATTTGCGCAAAACGCTCGGAGTGGAGACTGTCGAGCGAAATGTTGACCCGGCGCAGGCCGGCTGCCCGCAGCTTGACCGCCTTTGCGGCCAGCCCGATGCCGTTGGTGGTCATGGTCAGGTCGAGGTCGGGCGCGAGCTGAGAGAGCATCCCAACCAAGTCCTCGATGCCCGATCGCACCAGCGGCTCGCCGCCGGTCAGGCGGATGGTCCGGACGCCATAGCGCTCGACGAACAGCCTGGCAAGCCGGGTGATCTCCTCGAACCGAAGCACATCCTGGCGGGGGAGCCAGTGATTTCCTTCCGCCGGCATGCAGTAGACGCAGCGGAGGTTGCAACGGTCGGTCACCGAGATGCGAAGATCGTCCGCGATGCGGCCGAAAGAGTCACGCAGGGCGGTGGTGGGACCCATTGAAGGATCATAGCGAGGTGAATGGGAGTAACGAGGGCAGCGCCGGCGAGCGAGATCCGGCGGCCGTTCAGGCAATGTTCGATCAAATCGCGGGGCGCTATGACCTGGTTAACACCCTGCTCAGCTTGGGCATGGATGGGGGCTGGAGGCGTGTCTCGGCGACGACGGCGGGCCTGAGGCCCGGCGAATGGGGATTGGACGTCGCCGCAGGGTCGGGCCGGCTGACGGACGAATTGGCTCGAATGGTCGGACCGACCGGAATGGCTGTCGGAGTCGACTTCAGCGCCGGGATGCTCGCGGTTGCGCGTACTCACCATCCGCGGCTCGCCCTTGTCCAGGGGGACGCCACCGCTCTTCCCATCGCGGACGCGTCGTTCGACGGGGCGACAATGGCCTTTGGTCTGCGGAACCTGGATGACCCAGTGGCCGGCTTGGTCGAGATGGCTAGAGTGGTGCGCCCGGGGAGGCGTTCGGTAGTTCTGGAGTTCGTGCGTCCGCCGGCGGGAGTCGTTGGCACCATCTATCGCCTCTACCTGCGGCACATCCTGCCGTTGGTCGGGGGCCTCATCAGCGGCAGGCCCGCCGCTTATCGGTACCTCTCGCAGACGGTCGATTCATACCGTACCCCCGAGCAGCTCCGAGCGCTGGCTTTGGAGGCCGGGTGGGAAGACGTCCAGATCCAAACCCTGACCATGAAGACGGTCGGAGTGCTCAGCGGGCGGAGCCCGCAGGCCACCGAGCGGTCAGAAAGACCGGCTAGCGGCTGAAGTCGCGAGGTCTACCAGTTGGGGGCGGAGCCCATTGAGGGGCAGTTCGTCGAGCATCGCCACGGCAGATTCCGCCAACCCCTCGGCCTCCGCCTGGACCCGATCCAGGGCGCCGCTGGTCCGCACCAGTTCAACCACCTGGGCGACATCCGCCTCGGGCAGGGCCCCAGCCAGCAGGCGCTGGACATCCTGGCCATGTTCCGCATCCCCGGTGGCATAGATCAGGGGGAGTGATAGAGCCCGCTGTCTGACGTCCTGACCCATCGGCTTACCCGATGTGGGGGAGAAATCAACGATGTCATCGGCCATCTGGAACGCAGTCCCCATTAGATCGCCATATCGGCTGAGTCCGTCAACCACATGGGCAGGAGCTCCCGCCAACTGGGCGCCGGCGGCGCAGGCGGCAGAGATCAGGGCCGCCGTCTTGCCTCGAACCACACGCACATATGAGGCCCTATCGCCGGGATAAGCCCCGCGCAGACTGAGATCGTCGATCTGAGCCCGGCAAATCGCCTCCAACGCGGAGGCAACGATCTTGGTGACCTCTCGGTTGCCCAGTTCGGCGATCATTCTGGTGGCCTTGGCGAAGTAGTAGTCACCGACCGCGATGGCTCGTTCCGGGCCCTCTAGAGCGGCGACCGTCGGTTGCCCGTGCCGGAACGGGCTCTCGTCAACGTAATCGTCGTGAACCAGGGTTGCGTTGTGGATCAGCTCCACCGCCGCGGCGAGCGTCACGCAGCTCAACAAGCCAACCTGGTCGCCTAATTTGGAGCCCATCAGGACCAGCCGGGGGCGCAGGCGCTTACCCCCAGCTGCGATCAGGCGCCGCATTGGATCCGCCACCGCCGCGGGGTCGATCTCAAACTGGCGGGCCAGTTCAAGCTCGATCAGTCGAGACTCTGAGTCGGTGGCGTGGCCGTTGGGATTGGATTGGAACTCCCCATCAAGCTGCAGGGCGATCTCGCGCGACCTCGGCCCGTCGAGTTCGACTGCGAAGATCGATTGCCAGCGACCGAGGACCAGCCGGCCGTCCTCGACCAGCGTTGTCAGCGAGGGCAGGAGAAGTATCTGCCGGCAGTGGGCATGGCCATTGACCGGCTCGTCGTCCTCGATCCCCACTCTGCGCGAGAAGTCATCGTGCAGATAGGGGCCCGCGATCGGGACCAGACGATCGAGCAAAGCGCGGAGGTCGTCGAGCAGGAGGGGCTCGTTTTCGTTGATGGCGATTCCTACGGTGGTGTGCAAGCTCTGCAAATGGATCCGGCCATTGCGAAGACCCGAATTGGTGATTTCACCTTGGAGCCGACTGGTGAGATCGAGGAAGTGAGTGTGCTCCCCACTTTCGAAACGAATCCGGCGGCTTTGGATCACCCCGCCTCCTCGATGGCCCGCTCGAGGCCCAGCCGAATCGATGGCACCGGATCGCCCGCGGCCGCACTTGCCGAAACCTGCTCGATCACCCGGGCGACCGCGATTTGGAGGGTGAGCTCCGCGCTCTCCGCCAGCAGTCGGGAGCTACGGGCCAGGCAGAGGTCGGCGATCAGGAGGTCGATCGGTCCGGGGGCGGACGATCCCAGCCGCTGGCTGGAGGTGGCGATCTCAACTAGTCCATTGGCCAGCGCGATCTGCTCACGATGGGGCGATTTGATGTGCGCAGTCAGTTTCCAATAATGTTCGACGGCCTCTTGTAACCCCTCCGCGGGAAGGCCTTCAAGGCCATCCAGGTCGGCAATCGACATTTGCATCAAAGAGGTTCTATCAGGGTTGCGGCCAAAAGCCGGAAAGAGGTCAGGGCTTGGCGGCAAGAAACCGCGTCTCGGGTCACCGCGTAGTAGAGGCCGAAACCGAGGACGGTGTTCAAGACCAGGGGGACAAGAACATCACGCCCGACCGCGAATCGGACATGACCCTCGGACTCCAAGCGGTCCAGCTGCTCGTCGATCAACTCTCTGTAGCGTGCAAAGAGTTCGGGCAGGTAGGCCTGGAGAGGGGATTGCTTGGGAGCTTGAATCAAAAGGTCGAAAGCGGCAAGTTGGGTGTCGGCCAGCTTTTCCAACATGTCCCAGATCGCGTCCACCCCGCCCAGGAGGATGGTCGTCGGATCGGATACGCGATTGAGCGACTCCCGGAGCTCGCCCAACGAGCGCGAGGTCAGGTAGCGCCATGTCTCAACTAGAAGGCCGGATTTGGTGGGGAAGTAGTACTGCAGGTTTCCGATCGCAACTCCAGCTCGGGCGGCGATGGCACGAACGCTGGCGCCCGCGTAACCATGCTCCAGGAGGGCCTCCGCGGCCGCGCGAACGATCTGGTCCCGCGCGGTGGACGACTCGTTGCGGACGGCGATCCCAGTCCCTGTCATACGTATGTATGAGGATGCCTGGTGAGGGCGGCGATTGTCAACCCGACACGGTTTTTTGCGCTTCTGGCATGGCGCAAGAGCGGGAAATTGGAGATAATTTGACACATGCTGAGCATCAAGGAGGCGTTTCCCACCCGGGTCGCCTCGGTGATCAGAATTGACGATCCCGAGCTTGCGTTTCGCGCCAGTATGGCGGCCCATGAGGGCGGAATCGGAACGCTGGAGGTCACATCGACGGTGCCCTCATGTTTCGATATCATTCGCGGCTTGGTGGCGAGTACCAACGGGGCTCCAGTAGGCCTCGGCACCGTTTGGGATCCGGGTGCGGTAGCGCAGGCAGCGCGGGCAGGCGCCAGCTTTGTGGTCACTCCGGTCGTCCTGCCGGAGATCGCGGACGCTTGCCGCAAGCACGACATCCTGTGTGTGATGGGGGCCCTCACCCCCACCGAGGTTTACCAGGCGAGGGTTTCCGGGGCCAACCTGGTCAAGCTGTTTCCGATTTCCAGCGTTGGGGGGGCTGATTACGTACGTAACCTTCGGGGACCCCTGGGGGACGTTCCGTTCTGGGTCTCGGGCGGTGTCCAGATCGAGGACATATGCGGATATGTCGATGCTGGAGTCCTGGCCGTGGGTTTGACCAACGCCGTCTTCCCGCTTCGAGCTCTGGCAACCCGGGACTTCGACACGATCCGGGAGCGAGCCCGGCGTGCGGTCCTCGCAGCCGAACTATCTCATCCGGATGAGGCGCCCCCGCTAGAACAAGCCGTCTAAGCCGGCTAAGCCGGTCATATCCCTACCGCCTTCATCTCATTGAGAAGGTTGGAAAACATCGAGTGTGCGTTTTGGCCGATCGCGCCCAGCATCGTGATCGCTGCCAGGGCCACCAAGCACAAGATCAGCGCGTATTCGACCATTCCTTGGCCACTGCGACCGGCTCGGTTATGCCCCCACACGTAAATGCAAACGCTCCTCACGACTGAATTGGTCGTTTTTTAAGACCAATTCCTGGCAGGGATAACCGACGGGTATCATCCAGCCCATGTTGCGCTGGCTGACGGCCGGGGAGTCCCACGGCCCCCAATTGACGATCGTGATGGAAGGTCTGCCCGCTGGGCTTGAGATCTCCGAAGACGAGATTCGGACCGATTTGGCCCGCCGCCAGGGTGGCCACGGCCGTGGTGGTCGGCAGCAGATAGAAACCGACCGTGCGCGTCTGGTGGGTGGGGTTCGCGGTGGCTACACCCTGGGCAGTCCGTTGGCGATGGTCATTGAGAACTCCGATTACTCCAACTGGACTGGCCAGATGGGCCCAGGTAAAGAGGGCTTCGAGCCCAAACCGGTAACCAAACTCCGACCGGGCCACGCCGACCTGGCTGGGGCGCTGAAGTACAACCATGACGACATCCGCAACATCCTGGAGCGCTCAAGTGCCCGCGAGACGGCTTCGCGGGTGGCTGCGGGTGCGGTGGCCCGCAAATTTCTGGCGCACTTCGGAGTGCGTGTTTTCAGTTTCACCCAATCGGTGGGCTCCATTGATGCCGGCTATGAGGCGGTTGATCCGGATGCCATCACCGACGCCGAGATTGACCAATCTGTGGTCCGCTGTCCAGTCCCAGAGGTATCCGAGAAAATGGTCGCCCTCATTGATGAAGCGAAGGATCGCGGAGACACACTGGGTGGGACATTTCGTGTGATCGCGACTGGCTTACCGATCGGGCTTGGGAGCCATGTCCATTGGGACCGGAAGTTGGACGGCCGACTTGCGGGGGCCATACTCAGCATCAACGCGGTTAAGGGTGTTGAGTTCGGGGCGGGCTTCGAGGGTTCGGCCCGACCTGGTTCCGAATTCCATGACCAGATCGCTTACGAAGGGGGGCGTTTTCGCCACCTGACCAACCGCGCCGGGGGCCTGACGGGAGGCACTACCAACGGCGAACCGGTCGATCTGAGGGTGGCACTCAAGCCGATCTCCACCATGCTCAAACCGCTGCCTTCGGTGGATCTGGTCACCAAAGAGAAGGTCGAGGCTCATTACGAGCGCAGTGATGTGTGCGTGGTTCCGGCCGCCGGGGTCATCGGCGAGGCGATGGTCTGCCTGGTCATGGCGGAAGCTTTCCTGGAGAAATTCGGCGGCGATTCGATTTTGGAAATCGAGCGCAACGTAGGGTCCTACAAGGAGCAGATCTCCTAGGACTGCTCCCAAGCCGGACTCCTCAAAGCGTCCTCGATGTGCCTGGTCTGGCTCGAACTCGATAATGGGACCAGTGGATTCGGTAATCGTGGTGGGCGGCGGGGTGATTGGAACGGCTGTAGCTGAGCATTTGGCCCGAGTCGGACACCCTGTCACCTTGCTTGAAAGAGACCAGCTCGGATCCAAAGCCTCCGGTGGGGCCGCCGGGTTGCTGGCACCTCACAGTGAGTCCGCTCACCCGCCCGCCTTTACCGATCTCGCCCGGCGCAGCCATTCCCTATTCCCTGAGCTCGCGAACAGACTTGCAAAGGACACTCTGGTGGATGTCGAGTTCCGGGCTCTCGAGAGTTTGCGTTTGGCCACATCGGACCTGGAGCTGGCGTTGCTGGATCAGCACCAATCTGGGTTTGGGCAAGCTCATCGGCTCGATGCTTCCCAGTGTCGGGAGTTGGAGCCGGGACTCGGATCTGACGTCTGCGCTGGCCTGCTCTTCCAGGAGTCGCAGGTATCTCCGCTGCGGCTGGTTACCGCCCTGGCTAGATCCGCTATCGAGCACGGTGCCGAAATCAGGGAAGGTACCCCGGTCGAAGCTCCAGTTGCCTCGGGAGGGGTGGTCACCGGTGTGAGGACTCCCGCAGGCGTCCTGAACGCCGATTGGGTGGTCCTGGCTGCGGGGCCGTGGACCGGCCTTCTGGCATCAGCCCTGGGGCTGGCGGTCGATGTGGCCCCCAGGCGTGGTCAGCTGGTCACACTAGCGCCCCGCCGTCGGGAGCTCTCGCGGATCTTGACCGCCGGAACCAGCTACGCGGTTCCCAAACCAGATGGCACCGTCGTCTTGGGGAGCACTGAGGAGGAGGCCGGATTCGACGCCAGACCGACCGTCGCCGGAGTCGCCCGGATTCTGGGTTTGGCCACAGCCTGGTTGCCGGCTCTGGCCAACGCGACCGTCCAGGCCGCTTGGGCCGGTTTGCGCCCCGTGACGAGCACCGGCATGCCCATCATTGGTCCCGACCCCGACTACCCAAACCTGATCGTGGCCACTGGCCACCACCGCAACGGGATCCTCCTGGCTCCGATCACGGCTGAGATCGTCGCTCGCGGCCTGGGTGGGGGCTGGGCTTGAGGGACGAGATTTCGATCCAGACGGAGGTTGTCGCTGGCGGGTGGAACTGTCGGGTCGAAGTGGGAGCCCAAGGTTCAAAAAGATCGCACATGGTTCGAGTGACAGAAGCGGACTTGGTTCGCTGGGGAAAGGGCGGTTCGATCGACGAGATGGTGCGGAGAAGCTTTGAATTCTTGCGTGACCGAGAGCCGGCCGGCTCGATTCTGGCCTCGTTCCAGATCTCAGACATCAAACGCTACTTCCCTGATTTTGATGGTGGCTGAGCCGATGGTTGCCTCCCGGGCACGAACCTCGGCCATGCCCGGCGCATCGTGATGGTCCGGCCAACTAAGATTAGATAGTGGTAGTTGACAAGACCCAGATCGGGGAGCAGGAGCGGCGCGGTCAACTGCGCCGTTTGGATGACATCTTGGAGGCTCTGGAGCAGCTCAACCTGCATGACCAGACCGAGCTCCCACCCCGCTTGGCCGAGCGTTTGGTGGAATTGGGTATCGGCAATCCCCGCCAATACACGGTCACCCAGCTGATCGAGAAGGTTTGGGAAGTCCAGCAGCCGTACCTGGTCACGGTGGTCGTGGAAAGGCGTCGGCGTCGGCGTCGGAAGACTGACACGACAGCTGCCCCCGGAGCCTGGCCCTCTAGCTGAAGGTGTCAATGCGCACGGTCGGTGGGAGGCGGCGCCCAACCAGCGGTTTGGGCCTCTTGCTAATCCTGGTCGGACTCGTCACTCTGGCCGTGAGTTTGTTCAAGGTGTCGCCGACGGTCTACCGTTTTTGGCCGCTGATCCTGGTCGGGGTAGGCGTCCTGGGGATTACCCGAAGACCGGGCTGGTTGGTCGAACTCGATGTCGCTCTGGGTCCTGAGGTCGCTCGGGTTGCGAACTACCCACGCCGGATCTTTAGCTGGATCCTGGTGATCGTCGGGCTGTTCATCCTGCCATTCAATCTCCAGATTCTCCCGGACGTGGTGATCGGCCCAGCACTCCTCATTGGATTGGGTGGATTCCTGATCTGGCGGCGGTCGCGCTGACTACCCAGGGCTGGCTGGACCTATTCGCCAACATCTCTGCTCGAATCCAGCAGGTGGTTGCCCCATTGGTTGGCACCAATGAGGGTTCGCGCGAGTTGGGTCTGGGCGCTGGGGGCGACCGAACCATGGAACTGGACCGCCAGGCCGAGCTGACCGCCATGGCCATGCTGGCCGACTTGACGGCCGGCGGAGAGCGGTTCTCTCTGCTTTCTGAAGAAGTCGGGCTCCGAGATTACGGTGCGCCCTTTCCGCTCGTCCTGCTCGATCCCGTTGATGGCAGTCTCAACGCAAAGCGAGGCCTGCCCATATATGCCTGCATGTTGACCCTCCTGGAAGGGCCGACGGTCGGGGACGCCACGGTGGGCCATGTGCGAAACCTGGTCACCGGTACGACCTGGTCATGCCAGCGTGGTGGGGGCGCTCGTCTCAACGGACTCTCCATCGTGCCCCGACTCAGGCCCGCCGGGGATCAAACCATCGAATTGTTGGGTCTGGAAAGCACCGGCGGTTCGATCGCCCTGGCTGCGCCCCTTATCGCACAGGCGGCCAAGATTCGGATCATAGGTTCGATGGCGCTCTCCATCGCTCATACTGGCGCCGGTGAGCTGGATCTCTTTTGCGCTCCGAAACCGGCCCGACTCTTCGATATGACCGCTGGCCTTCTCATGGTGAAAGAGCTGGGCGGGGTGGCGACGAACCTTCAGGGGCTCTCGTTAGCAGACACTCCGGTTACCCTGGAGGCGCGTACCACCCTGCTCGTCTCCAGTCGAGCGGCTCTGGTCGAAACCGCCGTGGCCCGGTTTGCGGACATCGACGGAGGCTGACCCGGTGAGCTCTTCTCCGGGGCTCGACCTCTCGCAGAAGCGCCGGGTTTTCGTCGAAGGTATCGATCCCTGCGTTGAGTGCGGGCGCTGGCCCGTCAAGCGAGTTGTCGGCGACCTGGTTGAGGTAAAGGCGGATGTCTTCGCCGATGGGCACGATTGGGTGGCGGCAGCCTTGTTGTATCGGTCGCCATCGGTGGCGCAGTGGGTGGAAGTGCCGATGGTGTTTGTTGACAACGATCGGTGGCAGGCGGCCTTTCCGGTCGGGGAACTGGGGCTCCATCGTTATGCGGTCGAAGGCTGGGTGGACACCTTCAAGACGTGGCGACACGATTTGGAAAAGCGTCTCAACGCCGGTCAGGACGTCAAGGTCGACCTTAAGATCGGCGCTGAGTTGGTTGACGCGGCACGCCAACGGGCGCTGGGGACTTCAGACGCCAAACTGCTGGCCAAGTCATACGCCGCGCTGGCGACTCCGCTAGGTGCGAAGACGGCCCTGGGCCCGGAGCTGACCGCGCTCATGGAGCGTTACCCAGACCGTGGCTTGGCCACCCGATCTCAAGAATTCGAGGTCAGTGTCGAGCGGCTCAGAGCCCGGTTTTCGAGTTGGTATGAGATCTTTCCCCGCTCGACGTCTCCCAATGTGGGAGCCCATGGCACCTTCCATACCCTGCTGGCACGCCTGCCCGAGATCTCGGCAATGGGTTTCGATGTGGTCTATCTGCCGCCGATTCACCCGATCGGGAAGTCGTTTAGGAAGGGGCCAAACAACGCTCCGGAGGCGGGCGCGGGGGACCCCGGGAGTCCCTGGGGGATCGGTGGTGAAGAGGGGGGGCACCGGGCGATTCACCCTGACCTCGGCACCCTGGATGACTTCCGCGAAGTGATTGGCCGTGCTCGGGAGCTGGGTATGGAGATTGCCCTCGACATCGCCTTACAGTGCTCTCCCGATCATCCCTATGTTCGCGACCACCCGGATTGGTTTCGGCGCCGTCCTGACGGCAGCATTCAGTATGCGGAGAACCCACCCAAGCGATACCAAGACATCTATCCGTTCGACTTTGA
>DASZFH010000146.1:0-12265 GCA_035939985.1 Candidatus Dormiibacterota bacterium | reverse complement strand
CCAAGCGCCATACCCGCTGCAGGAATCGGACGACGCCCTGAACGCCTTCATCCGTCCACTCGACATCCTCCTGTGGCGGGCCGATGAACATTTCGTAAACTCGCCCAGCGTCAGCTCCCTGCTTGGAAACCAGTTCCTCGGGCGAAACCCCGTTTCCCTTGGACTTGGACATGGCCGTTCCAAACCGTTTGACCATGCCCTGGTTGAACAGCCGGTCGAAGGGCTCTGAGACGCTGACCAGCCCGGCATCGTGAACGACCTTCTGGAAGAAGCGCGAATAGAGGAGGTGAAGGATGGCGTGCTCGACACCGCCGGTGTATTGATCGACCGCCATCCACCGGTTGGCTGAGGCGGGCTCGAAGGCTTGGGTGTCGTCGTGAGGGCTGCAGTAGCGCAGGAAATACCAGGAGGAGTCGACGAAGGTGTCCATCGTGTCGGTCTCACGCTTGGCCGGCTTGCCGCAGTTGGGACAGACGGTCGAGTAGAACTCAGGGTTGTCGGCCAGAGCCTTATATTCGCGGGGAAGCAGGACGGGCAGTTGCTGGGCGGGGACGGGAACCATCCCGCACTCCTCACAGCGGACCATTGGAATGGGGCAGCCCCAGTAACGCTGGCGGGATATGAGCCAATCGCGTAAGCGGAATTTGGTGGCACGCTCACCCCAACCCTGGGCTTCGACGAAGTCCGCGATCTGCTCCATGGCCACAGTGGCCTCAAGACCGTCGAAACGACCGCTGTTGACCATGATTCCAGGCCCCTTATAGGCCTCGTCCAAATGGCCCTGTGGGCCCGACGGCGGAGCGATGACCTCCCGGATCGGGATATCGAACTTGGTCGCGAATTCGAAGTCGCGATCGTCATGGGCGGGAACGGCCATGATCGCGCCGGTCCCATAGGTGACCAGCACGTAATCCGCAACCCAAATCGGCACCCGCTCGCCGTTGAGTGGGTTGACGGCGTGGGCCCCGGTGAAGACACCGCTCTTCTCGCGATCGGTAGAGAGGCGCTCGATATCGGTCGCCAGCCGAGCCCGGTCCACGTACTCCCGAACCGCCTCGCGCTGATCCTCGGTAGTGATCTCGTCCACAAGGTGGTGTTCAGGCGCCAGGACCATGAAGCTCACCCCAAAAAGGGTGTCGGGACGGGTGGTATAGATCCTCATCTTGTCGGGCCGCCCTTCGATTTGGAAGTCCATCTCCAAGCCACGACTGCGCCCAATCCAGTTGGTCTGCATGAGCTTGACCTTCTCCGGCCACTTGGTCAGGAGCGAGAGATCATCGAGGAGTCGATCCGCGTAATCGGTGATCTTGAAGAACCACTGTTCCAGATCTCGCTTCTCAACCTCAACCTCGGGGTGGCGCCAGCACCGGCCACCGATGACCTGCTCGTTGGCCAGTACCGTCTGGTCGATCGGGCACCAGTTGACCGGCGCCTTGGCTCGGTAAGCCAGTCCTCTCTCATAGAAGAGAAGGAAGAGCCATTGCGTCCAGCGGTAGTACTCGGGATCGCAGGTGGCCAGCTCGCGGGACCAGTCGTACAGGATCCCGAGCATTTTTACTTCCCGAGTCCCTTTCTTGATGTTGGCCCGGGTCCAGTCCTCAGGGTGGCCACCACCCCGCTTGATCGAGGCATTCTCCGCGGGTAAGCCGAAAGCATCCCACCCGAATGGGCTCAGGACATCGAAGCCGTTCATGCGCTTGAAACGGGAGATGACGTCCCCCATGACGTAGTTTCGCGCGTGGCCGACGGTGAGATCCCCTGATGGGTAGGGGTACATGACAAGGTTGTAGAACTTGGGGCGTTCGGAGCTGTCGGAAGCTGTCATCACGCCTTTCTCAACCCAGATCCGCTGCCATTTGGGCTCGATCTCCTGGGGAACGTAGGCGCGCCGGATTTGAATGCTCATGTCGCGGTCTGAATTCTACCGAGCCCCGTCGGTGTCCCGGGAGGCGACAATAGGCGCCAGCGTGGATCACCTATTCGCCCCCTGGCGCATGGAGTACATCAAGGGCATCCCCGAGCAGGGGTGTCTGTTCTGCCGCATGTATGACGCTCCCAGCGATCAGGATCGGCAGAATCTGGTGCTGTTACGCCAACCGGCAACCCTGGTGATGCTCAACAAGTTCCCGTATAACAGCGGGCACCTGCTGGTCGCCCCCCGTCGCCACGTTGCCAATCTCACCGAAGTCGAGCCCGATGAGGCTAATGCGCTCATGGCCGGCGTCCAATTGGTGCTGGCCATCCTGGGCAAGGAAATGAGCCCCGAGGGTTTCAATGTCGGCGCTAATCTCGGCCGGATCGCCGGGGCTGGGATTCCAGGCCATGTCCATATGCATGTGGTTCCCCGCTGGTCCGGGGACACCAATTTCATGCCCGTTATCGGCGAGGTCAAGGTTGTGGGGGAGCATCTCGATCGCACCTGGGAATCCCTCTATGAGGCCTTTCAGACCGCGCTGTAGCCTGGCTCACAGTTCGGGGCCGAGCGAACCCGCCGTCGGGTGGAGTATCATTCGCAGGTTCCATCGAAAGCTTGAGATGCCTCGCCGTCTTGAGAAACTGCGATGGGCCGTCTGCAATTCGTTCACCCCGCTGGAGATGGTTTGGGCTCGGTAATCAAGAAGCGGCGCAAGAAAATGCGCAAGCACAAGCACAAGAAGATGCTTAAGAAGACGCGTTGGCAGCGCAGGGCACACGCCTAGGCTCCTCGTCCTTCGAGCAGTGCTTGTCTCGTACCTGCTGATTTAGCAGCGGGTCGCCTTCTGATTCCCTCCCCGTGTGGAGGGCTCAGGGGGCGGAGACAGTCCAATCGGCCTCGAACCGAGTCGCATATGCGCCGGTCAACGCGGGCTGCTGTGTCTCGACATCCAGCTCGTGGTTGGCAGATAGACCGCTCTTGCTCCAGTTCGCCGATCCAAGCACCAGGGTCGAGTCGAACAAGCCGATCTTGGCATGGATCAATGCCCCACGGGGGATCGGATACCACCTCACCCCGACACCTGCCCCGACTAGTTCCTGGTACCCCGCCTGGTTGACGCTCTGGTTGGGGTCGAGCAGGATACGAACGTCAACGCCCCGACGCTCAGCAGCCGCCAGGCGTGCAATCAAGTCTTGATCAGTGAGCACAAACACTTCGCACCGGATCTGGGTTCGCGCCCCCTCGATTCCGCGGTTGAGAAGGGAGCGTATGCCCTCCCCAGGTGCGGTCTGGCCTATGGGACCGCCCATGTCTGGACGAGGGTCAGGGTTGCCACCAGCCAGGCTCCAATCCTGGGCGAAGATGACCCCGAGGCGGGAGATCCAAGTTGGATCGGTAGAGAGGAGGCCATAGTCGTGGTTGCGGTCACTGTTCGTCCCCCAATTCATTCCGGCCACCAGAGCGCTGGATTCCGTGAGTAGGAGCTTGACGTGGTCGATCTGGTAAATCCGGGTGTCGATCGGGTAGTAACGGGCCGGGACGCCGGCTGCGACCAACTCGTCGCGGGTTGGGCGGCTCACTGAAACCGACGGGTCGGTGATCACCCGCACGTCGAGTCCTTTGCGGTGAGCGGCTATCAGCAAGGCGATCAGGTCCGGGCGGTCGAATTCGTACATCTCTACCCACACCCGCTGCCCGGCTCCGCCAATGGTCTTGGTCACCGCCTGGAAGATGGTCGCGTCCTGCCACAAACTCTGCTGCCCCGCCTCAGCCGGTGGGGCGGCGGCCGGGAGGCTCGACCCGGTCAAGTTCGAAAGGCCGCAGGAGGCAAGCAGCATCGCTATCGCAAGCAGTCCCAGACGTCGCATGCCCACAGGCTATGACCGCGGTCGGCTCAACACCAGAGTGGTTGTTAATCTAGGAGTCCCCTAGTCGCGGGGGCTGGAAAGCCTCGGGATCACCTCGACAAGCGTTCCGACCCTTGCCCTCAACAGTCGATCGGCCCGGCCCCCCGGGACCCCGACCTCGACGTAGCCGAGGCTCCCCACGTACCAGAATGGCTTTCCGGGTTCGGCCTCGCCATAGGTCTGAGCGGTGCTGGTCACCAAGGTCTCACCCACCCTCACCCCCCCTATAGGCGCACGCAGGTTGGTGACCAGATTCCCGAAGTTATCCACCCACAACACGGACGTGGGCAGCGGAGGCAAACGCGTTGGATCGGTAATCGACACACCCAGCGTTGCAAGCGGAACCCCGCCGGCCAACCTCGCGGCGGCGACCGCGAATATATCGCGGCCCTCGAAAGTCGGCGAAGCTCCGGGTTGCCTGGAGAGTGCAACCCCATTTGATATCTGCGCATATTCCAGAACGAGCGAGAACAAGCCGTTGTCCGGCCCGACATAGAACCGCCCACCAACGTCCAGGGCCAGGCCGCGCCGCGTTGTCCCCACCCCGGGATCGACCACAGCGAGATGGACAGAGCCGGGCCCATAATCCCGCGTCCCAGCCCAGAGCAGAAAGGAGGCCTGATTGATATCGAACGCCGGCACCTCGTGGGTGACATCGATCAGAGTCGCATCTGGGCACCCCCGCAGGATCACGGCCTTCATAGCAGCGACATAAGGAGAACCCGCACCAAAATCGCTCGTCAGTGTGACCACCGGACGACTCATCGCGCGAGTATATGGCGGGCCCATCCACCTCATTGTCAAGTTCAGATGACCTGCCCGGGCTCGTATACTCTGCCCGGAGCCGGGGCGATAGCTCAGATGGGAGAGCGCCTCCCTCGCACGGAGGAGGTCGGGGGTTCGAATCCCCCTCGCTCCACCAACTCGTATTTTGAATACGAATTGGTGGCCTTTCATGCCCCAGTCAGGTGTTTTCGGGTGTCGAAAACTAGGCCTGGGAGAGTGACAGATTGGCACGAATGGCGAGATTATTGACCAGCTCCTCCCTGGTTGGTTAAGCTAGTTTTGATGGCTCGCCAGCCGCGTTCTTTGGCGGTGATTTCGGGGGAGCCCGCGACGGAGTTGGAGCGGGCAGGGCAGGCGTGGCTGGCGCACTTGCGGGCGGACGGGCGGTCGGTCAAGACGCTCTATGACCGAGATCGGAACATCTTCGCGATCCTTCTTCCCCACTTGGCTCAGCTTGAGGTCACGACGCTTGAAGGCGTGACGTCCAAGGTGTTGGATCAACTGGCCGTCGCGCTTTCCAACGGCGGCCGCAGCCCGGCAACGGTGGCGACGTACCTACGCGACATGAAGACCTTCCTGCACTGGCTCGAAGCCGAAGGCGACATCCCCAAGACGCCCAACGTGCCTCGCGTGTCCCAACCGCTTCGCCACCCGGAAGTGCTGACCGATGTTGAGTACAAACGCCTGGTCGCGGCCGCCGAGCGATCCCACGCCCGCGACGGCCTGATGGTGCGGGTCATGGGCGAATCGGGGCTGCGGGCCAGCGAGGTCGTCGGGCTCCGCGAGCAGGATTTGTTGGAGCTGCCGGGAGGCCGCCACCAGCTGCGGGTGATCGGCAAGGGCAATAAGGAGCGGCTGGTAAGCCTGCCGCCCGACCTGGGGCGGGACCTTCGTCGGTACCTGAAGCGACGCCCATCTGGGTCCGGTCGCATCTTCCTGTCAAGGATCAAGGCAAGGGGCGAATA
Organism: Candidatus Dormiibacterota bacterium; assembly: GCA_035939985.1. GTDB lineage: Bacteria > Chloroflexota > Dormibacteria > Dormibacterales > Dormibacteraceae > DASZFH01. Next base: position 6,692 of record DASZFH010000146.1, on the reverse strand, counting down.
TCAGCCTCTCGATCGGAACGCCCTCACCCACCTGGTCGAGCGCCTGGGCCTGGCGGCCGAGATCGACAAGCCCGTCCACCCCCACGTCCTCCGCCACACCTTCGCCACCCGCGCAGCTGCCAGGGGGGTCGATCCCTTGATGCTGGCGGATCAGCTCGGCCACACGACCCTGACCATGGTCCGGCGCTATATCCAGCTCAGCGGTCAGCAGCAGGCCGGGCGGTGGGATCGGATCTGGCAGGAGTGGTAGTCAGCCCCTGTGCCCCGCTGGGATGACGCATCCGCATCCGGCTAGTTCTGGACTTCCAAGACGGGGACATCAACCTCGACGCTTCTCAGCAGCTCCTTCACGGCACTCGGGTCGAAACCTTGGGCGCATTTAACGCGAACCTCATGGATCATCCGCTTTAAGTCGACCGGGACGTACGCGCCCTTCGGTGCGCACCAATCCAGGTGCAGAAGGTACCGCATCTCCTGTTCAAATTCAAAAGTCCGGCGTTTGGTGAAGAAGGGCCCCAGGAAGTGGTTCATCCTCAAAACGTCACTCTCGTGGTCGATGTAGGTGATCGGATTAGCGAAGCATTCTCGGCCGCCGTTCCTACTCAGCGCCGCCCCAACATCCTTAGCGCGGCTCCGTATGGCGACCGACCCAGACCCTGCTCCGTATTGCTTCCACATATCTTCCGACACTCTCTCTCCCAAGTACCAGCAATTGATGAGGTTGTGGGGCTTTTCCTTTTCGACTCGGGCAAAGAAAGCCTTACCAGCAACCTCTTGTATGCCCAGGCAATGAGCCAGATGGACTGGAATGCCAGCCGAGGTGAGGAGGTCAGCGGAAGGCCCGAGATTCTTCACCGGGATGCGGCACTCCTCCTTGTCCTCCATCGCGTCGAAGCGGGCGAACCAAAGGGCCTGATACTTGATGAGCTGCTCGAAGCGCTCGTACCGCATGAGGCGCCACACGGGCCGATCCAGGTCAGGAGGAGGAAGAAAGTTCTCGTTGACCGAGTGAAAGTAGGCCTCGATTATTGGAGCCTCCTTCCCGTCAGGGAAGCCGTCCTCGTCTGGCATGTCAACAGCATTTTGAAGGCTCCAGCCCCTCGCAGGTCTGGCCACGTCCGTTGCAATGCCACCCCACCTCAGTCCCAGATCAGGCCGCTCGCGGCGGTGGCACGAGCGCTACAAGTTCGGGAACAGGATCGCTTCTCCTCAGTGCCTGGGCGATCCGCAACGCACTCACCGCCCGGACCACCCGTCCAGCCATGACCCTGGACACCGTCGCCATGCTGACCCCGGCCTCCCGCGCCAGCACGCTCTGATCCCAGCCACGGATCCCCATCTGGTAGCGCAGCTCATCTGACGAGATCCGGATCATCTCGCCCCCAACCTACGGATTTCGAAGGGATGGTTCCAAGGAGCCTCAACCACCCGCGCTTCATCGCCGATCCACCCGTGGACCGAGACCACATCGTCGAGGCCCATCCTGTCGATCGACCTCTGGATCATCGCCGCCAGACTCCGCCCCCGGACGAACCACCAGACCCGATCGACCCAGCGAAGCTCCCGCAGGTAGGCGATGGCAATCGCCTTGTAGTCCCCTCCCCGCTTGGGAGTCAGCTCGAGCTCGATTGCCACGCGGCGACCGTCTCCAACCCGTAGAACTCCGTCTGGACAGCGCCCCTCGGCTCGCCGGACTTCCCCAGCCTGAATCCGGCGACCACGCTCGACTAGCAGCTCACGCTCAGTCACCCAGCCCGCCCCGGTCAGCGCCTCGCCGGCGAACAATGCTCCGGCCTTGGCCATCTCTTCAAAGGTCAAGGAGAGATCGACCACCCCGAGCGAGTGGTTCAGCCGGGCCGGAGTGACACGAACCGGCCGCAGCCGCAACCCCACTTGCTGCCGCCCGAACCGAGTCGCCAGAAGTAGCTGTGGCTCCATCCAGCTAATCCGCCGCCGCACAATCAAGCCCATCTTGACCATCGCCCCGATCCGCCTCCACGCCGCTGGCATGCTCCCAAAGAACCGTCGACTGACCTGCTGAGGTGTAGCCAGGCCATGACGATCGATCCACTCCACTATCGCCAGGTCTCTCTCCTGAACCCTCGGACCCCGGTTTCTGCTCTCCCTTCTCCCGCCGATCTCCCCACCCTGTCCAACGAAATACCGATTCCCCACCTCCCCAATCCCCCGGTCTTCTGCCTCACCTGAAACCCCCGCCGCCCGATGGTTGCGCACCCCGGCATCAATCACCAACGTATGTTGGGAGGGCGGGGTGCGCAACGGAACCAGGTCGGTTTCGAATTGGGCGGCGGGGGTTTCCCTGTCTAGTCCATCGATACAGGGCGGTAGACGGGGGTGGTCATCGGCCATGACCAAGAACGTACGGGTATAGAAATCCATCCGGTGGGCCGCGTCCGGCATGGAGCCCGGCAACCGCCGACTCCTATTCGCAAAATTCGAAGTATTCGCAAAATGCTCTCGGATTTATGCGATTTATGCGATTTATGCGAGGGTGGCGAGGCGGTAGATCAGCCCGGCCAACCCTCCTCAGGCAAACACCGCGGACAGGATTTCGTCGAGAGCCCCAACGGCCTCATCGAACGGAGGAAGATCCCGAACAAATCCAGCAAGCCGCTGCTCCCACTGAGGCCGGTAGGCATTGAGCACCCGGTCGTCGTGGAAGTCAGCCGGCCCGGCGAACTCCACACCCCGCGCCTGGGCCTTCACCTTGAGCGGTCCGCGTAGGCCCGCCCAATTGATCGCCACCGAATCCTGACGCCAGAGAAAGTAGAGGTCGTAGAGGTCGCGGGCACGACTCGCCCAGTTGCGTTGACCGAGGATCTGCCTCGTCTGCACGAGAGCCCGCAGCTTCTCGACCGCTATCTCGTCGAGGGAGTAGGCCTGGATCTCTGCGGCCAGATCCTCCCCTTCGAATTGATGGATCAGGCTTGCCAACGTGGTTGGCAGCACGATCGGCTCGTCCTGGGTCATTTCCACTTTGATCGGAAGGGTCGCGCCGGTCGGAAAGTCCACCCGAATCCGGAAGTCGAGCTGGCGGAATGGGTGCGGTTGCTGATGTTCGCGCCTCTCGACGGCAAATCGGAACGCCCCGGAGTGACGGGCCAAGCTCGCGGCAGTCTCGGTTGCCGCAACGAGAGCGGCTACAAGCCGGGGCTCGTCCCACCCCTCGCGCAACGTGAAGTCGAGATCCTCCGAGAAGCGGTAGTCCGCGAAGAAACACTTCCGAAGGCAGGTCCCGCCCTTGAAAACCAGGTCGCCGGCGAGCTCTGGATCCGAATAGATTCCCGCCAGGAGGTAGCTCAGGGCGTAGTCCTTGAGGACAACGTGGTGGGGCGCGCCGGTGGCCCGGACAACACGCGTCATTCGGGTCTCAAATGGACGCAGTCCCTCGGTTGTCAACGTGACCCCTCGTGTCGGTCGCGATCAACTGCCGCCCTGACCCTGGCCAAAACCCTGGGACGCTCCATCTTCTGCGCATACCCAATCAGCCGTTCCTGATCGATCAGATCCCGACGCTCATCGAGGATCTCCTCGCCAAGCTGCCCGACCCCGAAGCGCTGAACCTGGACGAAGGCATCGAGGAGGGTCCGTTCCCGATCGAACATTGGCACCTGGGTTTCTCCGTCGACCCAGACCTGATCGATCCCGAACATGTCTCTCGAACGGATGCGGATGAACTCGTAGCGGAGCCCATCGATGATCCACGCAGAGTGGCGGCGAGGTCGCGACGACTCGCTGGGCTCGGGTCGTCGCATATCTGGAGTCACAACCACCTTTGGCGAGGATGCCGTCACCACGAACGGAATCTGGTCAATGAGGCCCCAGTGTTGGAGGGCCGACCAGTGGCTGATCACGGAGGGCTGGACCAGGTGAGTGGCGATCGCAAACGTATGCGGCTCCGCCCCGCCGGCGATAGGGCTCGTCACAACGTAGAGCCCCTTTGGCAGTCGCCGAAGATACCCCGACCGCGCCAAGTGGTGGAGGATCGTGTAGGTGTGGGACGCTGAAACCCCCAGGCCTTGGGCCATGGCAACTGCCTCGCCAGCGGTGAAAAGGCCTCGATGTGCCTCGACCAGATGTTCGAGAAGTCGAATTCCCTCGCTACGTGCGTATTCCGAAGTTGGCTGCTGCATTTCTTTCTGACTAAGCAATATAAGTAGCTAGTACATGACTTTAACCGAAATGCTCGCTGCAATCCTTACCCATATCGAAAGATTTGTAACCATCCCCCTCCACATGTGTCGGAGGATCCGAGCATGGATACCATGAAGGCAATATGTTGGCCCTGATGCTCATCCTTCGGCTTGAGGCCTCGCAGCCGCGGACTTTGTCGCCGTCGGTGTGGGGCCAGGACCCCAACGTCATCGCAGCCTATGCAACCTCGGCCCTTGCGCTGCTAGCCGCGGTAACCCTAGTGGTGAATGCCGTATTAGCGTTCCTCACCCGCCGCGGAATTCAGGCTACGCAGAATGCTGCGGAAGCGACCCGGGTCTCGGCGGAGGCAACGAAGGAAGCTGCAGAGGCGGCGAAGGCGGAGGCCGTAGCCACCCTGACCCAGGCCAGCGCAGCCACTGATGCCGCCAAAGCCACCCATGTTGCAGCCGCAGCCGCAGCCGATCAAGTGCGGGAACTGCAACGAACTCGCGAAATGGAATGGCGTCCGTTTGTGAACTGGAAGATTGGAGGTGGAGCGTGGGTGGAAGCGGCCAATTTCGGGCGTGGCCCCGCTCTCAATACCGTTTTTTTCGTCGTGGACACGGACTCTAGTTGGAGAGGCTCCCCCCTTGAGGTTCTCTGTGACTTGAGCCCTAATCAAGAGATCAAGCAGGAGGATCAGATTCTTGTCGTTGAGAGGCGCGGCACCGCACCGCCAAGGCCCCAAGTCGCCAGCGGCACTCCCCGCGCGGTAGCCTTCTGCGAAGATCAGCTTGGCAACCGATACCGGTTCATTCGGGGCCGGGTTGAGCCTGACATCTGGACGCGGGGAGCAGGGATGGAGAAACCCGACTGGGTGACCTGGTACGAATCGAATGCGAACATTGAACCCGCGCTCTAGCAGCATCGATTTCTTACTTAGGGCCCGAACGGGTCTTAACCGAGCAGGACCGAAGTCAAGCTCGGAATCCCAAAGGCATCGCGGGAGCACGATTCAGGTGCACAACTAGCTCGAATAGCCGGTTGAGGAGGCCCACCAATTCGGGATTGCCGACTCAGCGATCGCTGCATCTGTTGTCCGACAGAGCTCAGAAAGCCAGCGTGGGATAATCCGGGAGGGCCAACAACTTATGTAGTTTGGCGTTGCGAAGTCGGCGCTTCGGGCAGGCCTCAGACCTAGGAGATCGAATGAGCGTGCGAGATTCAGCAGGGCAATCCGAGTACTGCCGCTCCTGCGGCAAGCTCGGGGAGCTTGGTGACCAGTACTGCCGCTCTTGTGGCATCGAGTTGAAAGCGGGCCCCGATCGTTCTATGGCGGCAGAAAAACGCTCGTCGGTAGCCGTCCCCAGCGAGGGCGCCTCAGAAATTCGGGCGAACCGTCGTCGCCGCCAAGTTGCTGTAGTTTTCGGGGTCAGTGTCCTACTCGCTGTCGCGTTTGCAATTGGCCATGCGGCGGCATCCACAAACTCGACCGCAGACCTCCAGGTCAATCCGGCAGCGACTCCTCTCACCTCGCCCACCCCGCAGCCCCAGTTCTGGCTTGCGGGACAAGAATGGGATGGGGCTTGCACGTTCAGTTCTTGTCCGGCATCCGCCACGGTGACGAATTTAGGTGGCCCCGGGGGCGGAGTTGCCTACTTTTGGGCTCTCCCAAACGCCCAGTCGGCGTCGTCGGCCTCCCCTACTGGGTCCATGGCTACCTGCACCGTCCCGATTCCAACAACAAGTTCACACGAATCCGTGAAGGTGACCTGCTCCTTGGCGAGTGGTGACCTCAGCGATTGGATCTCCAAAGGCAATCGGGCCTACCTCCAGGTCACCGTGTGGCCAAGCTCGACGACCAGCCCTGCCTAACTGGACGGACTGCCGACCTGGGTATCGCGGGTCTACTGGGAGGATGTCCAAGTGGCTCATACCGGAAGGGAGGCGTCCACCCCCAATTCGAAACCGCCCCTCCAACCCCACCCCCAAAGAGCGCCTCCCTCGCACGGAGGAGGTCGGGGGTTCGATTCCCCCTCGCTCCACCAATTGTCCTGTCTCAGGACATCGTGGACACCTGTTGCAAGACATTGTGCACAGGCCAACGGCCTCCGAGGGGCTGGTAATTGCGATTGGGGTCGATGGTGAGCGCGGACAAGATCAGAGGCACGGACCCCTAGGCACTGCTGCCCCTTGGTAGACCTCTTGCAGATTGCCGCCAGCAAACAGGTATGTCTTCCCGAGATTACGGTTCGGGCCCGGGTCGGTGAACCACAGGCCGTTCGAGTCCTGAAGATCGAATTGGATGGCTGGCAAACCAGCAGAAGTCCCGCTTTGGATCGAGTAAATCAACTCGCTTTGACCCACGGATCTGACGATACGAATCTCCAGATGTTCGGGGCCAGAATCGGTTCCCCCCTGAACTTGGACAATCGGCTGATCGTCGGTGGTGAGCCCGATCAAGGAGACCGCGTTGCCAGGATCGACGAACCAGACTTGGGACGACTTGTCACCCAGACTCAATCGAGCCACGCTGT
>DASZFH010000145.1:0-3493 GCA_035939985.1 Candidatus Dormiibacterota bacterium | reverse complement strand
CCTTACGAGACCGACAACGGGAACTTGATTCTCGACCTCATCATTGATGGTGGCATTCCTGACGCCGAGGACCTGGCCTGTCGTCTGAGTCAGGTGCCCGGGGTCCTTGCCCATGGCCTCTTCATCAAGATGGCGACCGGTGTGATTGTCGGCACACCTTCAGGGGAGATCAGAATCCTCGGAGACGCCGGATAGACTAGGGCGCTGGAGCGGTCGCCTAGTCCGGTCGAGGGCGCAGCACTGGAAATGCTGTAGGCGGGCAACCGCCTCGAGGGTTCGAATCCCTCCCGCTCCGCCACTGTCCTGTCTCAGGACATCGTGGACACCTCTCACTCTGTCATCACTTTGGATGGTCGGCCGCTCCGCGACGACGATCGAGGCGGCAGGTGCTGAACGGGCCGGTCAACACGAGGTGATCCTCAACCCCGATCGATCCTCGAGCGACCGCTGCCAAGAGGGCATGCCAGAGCGCTTCATGCGCACCTGATGGCACCACGAAGCCAGATGAGAGGCGTTCGCGAAGAGCCTCAAGCTTCGCGTGAGCGTTGTCTCGCGCCGTCCGAAGGAACACGTTCTTGTCCGTCGCGGCAATTGCTTTCGACCAAGCGCTGCTCATCGACGCCAGCCCGGCATCGTGGATCGCATCGAACCAGGCCTCGTCGAGGGCTTTCAGGTCGGCTGACTGTATAGCCGAAACGGCCTCCAGAATGCCCTCAACCTCCCTTCCGTTGGGGCCGTAGGGGGTTTCCGGCAGCGCGAGGCGCCGAACGATCGCTGCCAAGATCTCATCGCGCCTCGGTGAGAGTTCGTTACCAGCCACCTCGAGGATGGCACCTAGAGCGGGCAGCAGTCCGGAACCTACGACATACCGCCGACCCCGACGCTCGCCCCGGGCTCCCAGCAGCCTGGAGGCCACTGCGGCGGCGAGGTCGTTCGTCGCTGTCGCCGGACTCACGTCCGCGACGGCGCGATAATAGCCGGCGGTCACCGGCCGGTCAAAGAACACTTCCCACACTGCATCCGTGAGGCGGCTCGGAAGACTGGCCGTGTCTACGACCTCGGTGAGCGCCATCCAAAGCTGACGGTTGATCTCCTCGCGTCTCTCCAATTCACGGACTTGGTTGACCTGCGCCTGAAGGTGCGACTCGATGAAGGCGGTGACATCAGCATTCAGATCGAAGGAGCTCCCGAGGCACCCGAATGCGGCATAGTACTCCGCAACATGTCGGCCCCACCACTCTTCGAGGGAGGTGAACTCGGGTTTCTTAAACCCGCCCCGATACATGGCGAGGCTCGCCATCACACGAGCGCACCGCCCGTTGCCATCAGCGAAAGGGTGGATCGCAGCCACGGCCAGATGAATCCAGGCCGCGGCGACGGCAGGGTGCCATCCGGCTGCGCTCAGCTGCTCGCAGGCCTGGTCTACGAGACTCGGCACGTCGTGGCCCGATGGCGGGAGGAAGACGGTCTCGCCTGAGCGTGAGTTGGCGATCCAGCGCTGACCTGTTCTGAGGCGCCCGGCTCCAAGGCTGAAATCGCCGCCCAATACCCGATCATGAATCCCGACAATTAGTTCGCGGTCCCAGCGGAAATTCGGATCGTCCGCCCGTCTGAGCACGAACTCCATCGCATTCCCATAGCCGGTAACCAATGCCCGATTCTCGGACGAGACTTCGCCCGGAGGGTCCCCAGCGAGGATTCTACGGACGTCATCAACGGTGACTGGTACTCCTTCCATTGACGTTGAAGCCGCCACCGCCTCCGCCATGAGGTCTCGCATCGAGCGCCTCGTCCATCGACGCGCAAGGACACCTCGCTCATCGAGAGTCGCCGCTTTGGCATCCAGCTCGGCGGTGTAGTAGACGATTCGATTGGAGGATCTAAACGGAAGCATGTCGCTAGGAGTATATCCCTATAATGCTAGGGATTATCGGACCGAAATGCATGGTGCTTTCGGCGCCCACAGCTCCGCCAGAAGTCGGGAACGGCCCAGATCCCTTATAGGCTCACAGGCCTCCCGTTCCGGTATTAGCCCCATCCAGCTGTTCCAGCAAGCGGCTGGTGACGAGTGTAAGTTCCCCCACGGCCTGGTCGAACGCGGCTTGGTTCCGTTTGGACGGTTTGCGATAGCCGCTGACCTTGCGGACGTACTGCAGGGCGGCGGCGCCGATTTCCTCGGGGCCGACCGGCGGGTCGGCTGCGCGAAGGACCTTGATGCTTCTGCACATGAAGAAAATGTTAGGACAGGCCGGACTTCGACATTCGCTATGAGGCTCGGACTGGTGCTGCGCGCCTGGTCATCCAGCCCCATCGCCGGGCAACCAATCCAAATCCGATCAGGATCAGAATCGGCCCCAGGGTGCCGAGTGCCAAGGTGATGTCGTTGATCGTTCCAACGAACGAGTGTAGTGCCTGGGAGACTGCCGTCCTAAAGCCCCAATCGTCGCTCGGCGGAGGTGACACGACGGCATCGGGTTCCGCCAGATGGAGGGTGATTGGGTAGTAGGTGGTGGCGGAGTCGAGATAGCTGATCTGGCCCTGGAGTTGTTCGATGGCCGTCTGAATCGGGGTGAGCTGGTTGTAGACCGACAGGGTGTCCTGGACTGTTGTGGCCTTGGCCAATAGAGCGAGCATCGCCGACCGATAGTCCTCCTCGCTGGTCAACCGCGCTTGCAGGTCGACGTATTGCTGGCCGACATCCTGCCCGCTGACGGACATCCCCTGGACTTTCCCGATCGTCCCGAGGGCATTGAGCGTGTCCTCGAACTTGGAAGCCGGCACCTTGAACGTGAGGTCGCCGGATCGTATCGTGTCTCCAGTTACCGGCGAGGAGGCGGTATCGAGGAATCCTCCCTTGGCTGTGACGATCTCCTCCGCTTGCTGCCGGGTACCCTGGAATCCGCCCTTTTTGATATTGATGGTGAGGTCTCCAGTGCGGATGACTTTCTGGTCCTGGGGCACGGTCAGATCAGGGCTGACTCCACTCGTCTGAGCGGCGGCGGCCCCCCCGCCGGGAGTTCCGGGAACGATGAGGGCATTGTCGGTCGCGGCGGAGTTGCCTTTGATCGGTTGGGCGACGGATCCTGGCGCGGTGGCTGGTGGGTTGGGGACCGACCCGTGTGGACCGTGTTCCGCCCTGATCACGGCGCCGATCGCGGCCAGGGCTACCAGCCCGATCAGGACCACCGCGGGACCGCCTGCCCCCCGGTTCAAACGTCGGAAAAACAACTGGTCGACCCGCATCGGAAATGCCTCCTGAGTTCGGTCTTGGACTGTCTCGAACGGACATAACGGGCGAGCGGGACGGAGGTAATGGAAGTTGACATCCCCGATGAGCGGCGTCGGCGTTCTCGCCGCCATGTCACAACCCGGTGCTTAGGTAGGAGGGGGGCCCTGCAGCCCCTGGATCCCTTACTGGAGGCACTTGTTGTCAGCTCTAACCCGACTCTCTCTGCGCCTCGGTTCGGTGGTGGTCCTGGCGATGATCTTGCTT
>DASZFH010000144.1:0-4006 GCA_035939985.1 Candidatus Dormiibacterota bacterium | reverse complement strand
TCCTCGTTCAAATGCGCTCGGTATTATCACTGCGGTCCTCGGCGTGAGAGCACTATCTCACGCACCTGGACCCCAATTCGTTCGCCGCAAATCGGTGGATCTCGGTTTAACAAAGGGTTACGCTCCGCGCCATAATCAGGGGAGATGCCCCACCAGTTCCCGGATTCCCTGGAGGCCTGAGCCGATGAAGATTTTCTCTCTGCGTCGAGTCGTCAAGGTGGCTGTTGTTGGGGTGACCCTGGCCGCAATTGCCAAAGAGATGTCTAAGTCCGATCAGGAGAGGACTTGGCAAGGTCAAGTGGCGGGCATTCCTTACGATTTCCGCCCTCCGACCTGGGAGCGGTTGAAGGATGCTTACTGGAACCCGGCCAGCACCCGCATCTTCACCGACCGGCCCTTCGGAATCGGTTGGGGGGTCAATTTTGCCCGGGTCTACACCCTGGTTGCCGGGAACATGGTGACCCGGATGAGTCCGCCGGTGGCTCGGTGGTCCGCGTCGGGACTGAGGCGAACCGCGGCTGGGATCCACGAAACCGCGGAAGGATTGCGTCAGGTTACCAAAGTCGGCCGCAACGGGCACTGAGCCGGTCCGGCTTCCACCCCCGCAGGCCGGTTCGCTGCCAGCCAAACCCTTGCGGCCAGGCTACTTATCCCCGGTTGGGGACAGCCTGTGGAAAACCATAGGCAGGTCGGAGTAGCCGGCAAGGGCGAATGGGCCAGGTAGAATACCCGACTGATTGACCCGATCCAGCCGGCGCCAATAGTGGCCGGTGTGCCGTCGCAATCGGTCGAACTGAATACGCTGGGGAGTGGCCAAGCTGGTAAGGCGCCTGACTCTGAATCAGGAGATCCTAGGTTCGAGTCCTAGCTCCCCAGCCAGCTTGATTAGCATCACATCTCTCCGAGGAGAAGGTCGCTACTCAAACCGCGTCAGGTGCCGCCCTGCCTGGACCTGCGAATGCATGTACGTGCCCGCCATCACGCCGGAGTCAGTCCGGTGTAATCGGTCGTGATAAGACCGACCGAGGAAAGCCCCCAAACCCGGGTGTATGGGGCGTCCGTCTCGGAGACCACCGCACCACTGCCGACGTTGTACGTGATGAGATGGACCGAGCCCTGCAAGCTGATCCCCTGAAGCTCGGGCGCCTGTCCCGCGAATTTGGGCAGGTACATCTCCACGAAGGCGGTTTTGAAGGTATACGTGGGAACGTCGATCTGGCCACTGCCGCGAGCCGCGTCAATCTGATCCGTGAAGTGCTTGAGTCCGTCACCTATGGCGCCGGTTGCCCCCATTACCGGATCCATCTTGCGGAGAGCTTCGGATTCGATCATCAGGTCCTGGGCTAGCTGGTGCTCTTCAAGTTCAGCGAGCGCGGGCGTCATGGACGGGTTATAGCTGGTGACCTTGGCCTGGATGTCAATTGGGGGTAGGGGGGGGAGTCGCCAGATATACGCCACGGCGCCACCGCCACCTGTGCGGTCTGGAGCGTTGAGGCGCGATACGGCAGAGGCGGGGAGGAGGTTGAATGGGTTGGGCACGACCTTCGGATCGATCGCCGCCAGGCGGGGGGCCGGCTGTTGCAGGGCTCCCTCATCGAGCGCGGTTACTGGGTCTGCGTTACGGGCGGACGAATCGGCGACCGGAAGCGATCCAATGAGGAGGACGCAAGCCCCAAGGGCAATCGGGATCCGCCAACCGCGCAAGAAACCCGTCAGGGCTTTGCCCACCCGGTCTGCTTCCGACCCTGCCCGGGGCAGCAGGCTGGCAGCTGGAACTCGCAGGGCACAGGCAACTACCAGGCTTCCCAACAGGGCGGTCTTGGTCCAGAACTCGGTCCCAGTGGGAGCCAGCAACAGGACCGATAAAAAGGCGACGGTGATCCCAAAGAGGATTCGTGCGACTCGCCCGGCAGGCACTGTTTTGGGGTCGGACAGCATGAAGAAGGCAAACACCAACACTTCGGGGGAGGTCATAACCACCTGCCAGAACTGAAGGTCACAAATGGGTGTTGCGTACCAGCGTGCGACCATGCAATGCCCGGGGCCGACGATCACACCCAAAAACAGTGCCAGGCTGCCCAGGAAAGCCATCTCCATGGCCAGCACCTTGAGGCGCAGAGCGATGGTCAGCCCTCCAATGATGATGACCGCGTAGGTCGCGATCATCCCCCAAGAGAGCGGGATCCACCATAGGTCCTGGGGCTCCGTCCAACGCGGCCCGAAAGTGCCGAAGATGATCACCAGACCTAGGTTCGAGGGATTGAAGATGTGCTGTCCCCGCCACCTGATGATGTATTTGGAGGCCATCGAGATGGCGACCGCCAGCACATAGATCCAAACGCCCCTCAGGCTCCACCAGTCCCCATGGACGGTTCCTGGGACCCGCAGAATGAAGGCGACGCTATTGCCGGTGAGCAGGCCGCTGGCGGGCCAGGCAAAGGCCTTGTCCTTGAAGATCCCGATCGCGAACTCGATCAGGGCGGCGGTGCCCAGGGAAATCAGGATCTGAGCCACAGAGAGACGGAAGCCAAGGATGGTTTGCCCCAGTATCTGCAGCGTCATGATCACCATCGAAAGGTGGAGGCGTGGGTCTTTGAGGCTTGGGAGAACGATCCGATAGGGGCGACCCGCGAGGTAAAGCGATCGGCGTGATGAGGCCCGGCGCCGGATAGCCACTTTGGCTCTCGACCCTGAGCCCATTGACATGGTCACGGCTGTTGAAACGGAGGGCCGGGCCAAATTGTCACGGAGGGTGGAATTTTGACACAGATGGGCGGCGTCGCCGGTTTGAGTAGCTCTCAGGCGATAGGGGCGCTATCCATAAAACTGGTAGTCTGGGAGTCATTAGAGCTATCAACGGTCCGAAACCATCGGCGACCCTGTGAGCTACCTAATTACGGCCTACTACGCGCTCGCGGCAGGTTTTTTGACCCTCGGGATTTTGCCACGGCCAATCATCAATTCAAGGCTGAGGCTCGGCTTGCCAGTTGTGGTCCTGGCCCTGGGGGCGGCCGGCTGGGTCTTATATCGGCTCACTGGGCAGGATGGATGGGCGATCAACCTTACGGTTATCACTCTGGGAGCCGGATGGGGCGTTCGCCGGCTCCTCCCGCAGTGGAGTTTCATCGCGAGCCAGCTGTTCGCGGTCCTCGTCCTGGCCGGTCTGTGTTACCTGGGCTACACGGTCGACCAAGCGGCTCATGATCCGCTCGGGCCGATCGTCTGGGTCGGCTCGGCGATCTTGTTCTGCTTCGAGCTCGCCGTCTTCTGCTTGGGCCTTTCCTATGCGTTCGAACTTCTTGACGTGCTTGGCCGACGCGACCAACCCGAGTATTTCCTCGATGCTGACCATCTACCGCTGGTCGTCCTCCAGGTGCCGACCTACAACGAACCGGTGGAGGTCGTGGAGCGGACTCTACGTTCATTGGGGGGGATTGACTACCCCAATCTTCTGATCCAGGTGGTCGACAACAACACGCCGGACCCGGTGGTCTGGCAACCCCTGCGCGACCTATGCGCGAGTTTGGGATCGCGGTTTAAGTTCATCCATCTGGAGCCCTGGCCGGGATACAAGGCAGGTGCCCTCAATGAGGCGACCAGGCAGCTGCATCCCGAGGTTGAGATCGTTGGGATCGTTGACGCCGACTATGTCGTGCGGCCGGGTTTCTTGAAGGCGACCGTCCCCTATTTCGCCGACCCCCAGGTGGCGTTTGTCCAGACCCCGCAGCACTACCGCGACTGGGAGGACAACCCCTATCTACGAGGCCTTTTCCAAAGCTATCGCTACTTTTTCGACATCACCATGCCGGCTCGGGCTCACCGCAACGCCATCATCTTCGCGGGCACCATGGGCCTGATCCGGCGCTCGGTCCTAGAGGGAATGGGAGGCTGGAATCCGGACACGGTCACCGAAGACGCGGAGGCCAGTCTCCGGATGTTGGGCTCCGGCTACAACGGCGTTTATGTTCGCCAGGCCTGGGGAGAAGGATTGATGCCGCTGAGTTTC
>DASZFH010000143.1:0-6150 GCA_035939985.1 Candidatus Dormiibacterota bacterium | reverse complement strand
CAGCGCTTCTTGCAGGTGCCCAAGCAGTCGACCAGAGGGTCGGTGAATCCGCCCACGTGGCCCGAGGCGGTCCAGACCTCCGGATTCATGATGATCGACGCCTCCAACCCGACCACGTCGTCCCGAAGCTCGACCATGTGCCGCCACCACAGGCCGCGAATGTTGCGCCGCAGGACCACTCCGTAGGGCCCGTAGTCGTAGAGCGCGTTGATGCCCCCGTAGATCTCGCTGGAAGGGAAGACGAATCCGCGCCGCTTGCAAAGCGCGACCACCTTCTCCATCAGCTGCTCCTGGGGGACCACTGCCACTTCCCAGGAAGGATACCGCCCGGCCAACCTCGCACCAGGCTCTACGCTTTGTGACGTGCGCGCGATCACCTGGAAGCGATGGCTTTCGCCTGGACTCTTCCTCCTTATCCTTCTGTCTTTCGCCCTACCTTTTGTGACCGTGTCCTGCGTCCCCGGGGGTTATGCCAGTGGCGGCAATGGAACCAGCGCCAGCTACTCGGGGCTCGACCTCGCCATGGGCAACCCACCGACGATCGGCGCGGATGGCAAGACCAAGAACACCTCACCGCGTGACCCAACGGCCCCAGTGGATGATGGCAAGCTTGACTTCCTGCCCTATTCCCTGCTGGCCCTGATGGCGGCATTTGCCGGCATCGCGCTCGGGATCTGGATCCGCGGCGATCGGCGGCCGATCATGGCTGCCTGGGCGCTGCTGACCACGATCCTATTGATCGACGCGCAATCCGGGGCAATCCAACGCATCGCCACCCGAGTGACGCAGGATCTGGCCCAGCCGCTTCCCCCCGGACATCCCGCGGCGAGCTACGTCAACACCTCGGCCGGATTCCTCCTCGCGAGCCTCCTTGCGCTGGGGACGGCATTGGGCAACCTGGCCAGCCTGGCGTGGACCTGGCGCCGCACCCGTCAGGCCCTGCATTAGGGGGGCGTGAGGCGGGCGCTTAGCCCCATCGATTCTCGGGCTTCGAGCAGCTCGAAATCCTATCCGGCCGATGACCGGGATCCGCTCACTCCCACGCCTTGCGGCGCCGACGAAGATCATGTACCCGGACCACCAGCAGCTTGCCTCGGTCGACCTTGTAAAAGAGTCCCTGGTCACCCACCGTCCAGTACCGACAACCCATCTCGGGCACGTACCGCCCGAGGTTCGGAAAGCGCTGCCGAGCAAGCCAGACAGCCATCTCGTAAACCTTGAGTCCCTGGACCGGGGCCCGCTCGACCAATTCCTCCAGATCGTCAAGTCCGGTCTTGGTCCAGTTCAGCCTCACTCAGTGGAAAAAAGCGGCGGCTCGGATGGGTCGTCCTCAAGAGGCACTCCCAACTCCAGCAGGCGCTTGCGAACGTCGCTGTCGGAGTAGATCTTCTCCTCGCCCCTGTTCACCCGCTCGATAGTCCCTTTCAAGCTCGCCCTGAATTCGGGATCAGCATTGAAGATCGCGGCCACCTCCTCGTCGAGGACCTGATCGATGGGGTGTCGGACCGGCTCTGTCGCCATCATTGCCGATCCTACTCCCAGCCGGTGGCCATGGCCACCCCTGTTGTCAACGAATCGGGCTCGAGGAAAGGCCTCGGAGCTCAGCTGCCGGATCGATGAAGCATGAATCTGCGTCAGGCTCCCCGAGTCGAAACCTGGATGATCTGGGTCGTCCTCAAAATCAGCTCTTTTCGCTGTACGAGCAACTACGGCTGGGGCGTGCGGAGCAGTTTGACGGCGACCACCATCAGCCACACGAAAAGGCCGAGGATAGGAAGGAAAAGCAGGGAACCCAGCAGCATTACCGCCACCACCAGGCTGAAAGCGAACAGCTTGGGACCGAAGAGGCCTGTCGCCCGAGCCTGGATTGCCAGGCCGACCAAGCTCAAGTCGGCCGCCAGCATGCCCCCAAGGGCGACCAGACCGAACCCGGCCGCGTTGGCGAACCTGAGGAGGTCGGCGCCGGGCAGGGGACCATGGCCTACGAGTTCCGCACCCGAGACGGTCGCCATCATGATTCCGCCGGCGGCGATACAGGCCGCCGAGGTTGCCGCGGCCACCAGGGGCAGCGAGCTCAGTTGCGCTGGACCTCGAAGGGCGTCGATCCGGTTCCGCAGGGCGGTCAGGAATGACATCAGGCTGAGCCCAGCGAGGACCAGGCAGATCCCGGTGGCCAGGTGGCTCAGTTGGAGTGCGCTGCCGGTGTAGGCGGCGATCCAATCTTGGTCGCTGGCGGTGTCGGCAGGAACCTGACTGACTACGACTCCGGCGACAAACAACACGATAAAGAGGAACCCGCTCAGAGGCGCGGCTTTTTTCCAGCTCATGATCTTCTCCTTAGTGGGGGGGATTACGTTGGCGCCAGCGTAAGGGGCGGTCGACGGCCCTGTCGTCGGCCATGCGGCCGAGGGAGAATCAGCCTGCGGAACAGCTAAGTAGCGCGGTGCTCATCCTCGGGAAGGGGGGCCCATCCTCCTCGGTAATGATGCGGTCACGGCGGTCAGGCGCTAAGTTGCCCTGATGGCGAGCGGTGTGGGTCAACTGTCCGGGTATCGCCATCTCCTGGGCCAGGCTCGAAACCCAACTCTTCTCGATTCGCTGGCGGCTCTGATCTTGGGGCTGATCGCCGAGCTGGTGGCCTGGGCGGGAGGTGGCGTCACCAACGGGTGGATCGGAGCGATCGGTTTGGCGGTTATGACCGCGGCTTTGAGCTTTCGCCGGCGCTGGCCGCTGGGAGCATTCATGATCGCCGCCCTCGCCCTCCAACTGCCGCGCAATCCCGCCTCGGACCCCGAAGGTCCGATGGTGCTGATCACATTCGTCCTCTTCTCTTACGGGGTTGGGGCCTTCCTGCCAACCCGGCGGGCTCGGGTCGGGTTCTTGGCCCTGATCGCACTGGGCACGGTTGAAGCCCTGGAATCGAGCACGGTTCTGGCCAACCTCTTCTTCGACAACCTGCTGATCGCAGTCCTGCCTTGGGTCAGCGGCCGGATGGCCCGACGAAAGGCCGAACGCGAGCGGGCCGGACGGGAGGAGGCGGAGCGAGTCGATGCAGAGCGCGAACTCCACGCTCTGCGGGCGGCCTGGGGCGAGCGGGCCCGGATCGCCCGGGAGATCCACGACGTGATCGCACACAGCCTCTCAGTGATGGTGATTCAAGCCGCGGGCGCCCGTACGGTGATGGACTCCGACCCAGGCCGGGCGGAGGATTCGCTCCGGTCGGTGGAACGGGCCGGACGAGAGGCTCTAATCGAGATGCGCCGCCTGCTCGGCATTCTTGGCCAGGGACCAGCCTCGCTGGTTCCCCAGCCAGGGCTGGCGGAGCTCGGAACACTGGTTGCCCGGACCTGCGAGGCGGGCCTGGAGACGACCCTTGAGGTCGAGGGGCAGCCAGCCCCGGTGCCCCCAGGATTGGCTCTCTGCGCCTACCGCATCGTTCAGGAGGCATTGACCAACACCATCAAACACGCCGGCCCGGCCCGAGCCACCGTGAGGGTGGGCTGGCGAGATCACGAGCTGGAGTTGGAGGTGACCGACGATGGTCTTGACCCGCCACCGCCAGGGGCAGGCGGTCATGGTATCGCTGGAATGCGCGAGCGCGCATCGCTTGTGGGCGGAAGCTTGGCCGCCGGACCCCGAGCGGGTGGCGGATTCGCGGTCCAAGCCCGACTCCCCCTGAGCTCGCTGGGCAGCTGATGAGGAATTGGGCTACTCGGGTGGCGGCTCTCGATCAATCGCGCTCGGATCTGCTCCTCGCAGTGGCGCTGACCCTCGAGGCCGAGGTTGAAGCCCGGCTGGTCCGAGGCGGTGGGACGGGGCTGTCGCCACTGGCCGCCCTTGCCCTGATCGGCGTGTTCATGCCTGTGGCGGTTCGGCGCCGCTGGCCTGGCCCCGCCCTGGTCATCTCATGCTCCGCCCTGGCCCTTGGCTCAAGTCAGATCACCAGCGCCAGCGTGACCGAGCTCCCGCTCCTGGCGCCGGTCCTGCTCAGCTACGGGGTGGGCGCCTGGCGGGAATCACCTTGGAGCCTGGCCTGGCTTGGAGCCGGGATCGGCCTGCTCGTCATCCTGTTGTCCTCCTCCACCTCCGGCGGTCTGGCCTTCTCCCTCTTCACCGCCACTGCCCTGAATCTGCTGCCGTGGGGGGTGGGAGCGCTGGCCCGCGAGCGGGGACGCCGGGCCCACGCTTTCAACCAATTGGCGGCGCAGGCGGTCGTGGAACGTGCCGAGCGAGAGCGGACCGCGGCCAGCCTCGAGAGGGCCAGGATCGGGGGCGAGCTGGGGGATATCATCGCCCACAGCCTCAGCGCCATGGTGGTCCACGCCAGCGGCGCTCGCCGGGGGTTGAGGAGCAGTCCCGATCAGGCTCGGGAGTCGATCCTGGTCGTGGAACAGACCGGCCGTGAGACGCTGGCGGAGGTGCGCCGACTGCTGGGTCTGCTCCGCCGCCAAGAGGACCCCACCAGCTTATTACCCCAGCCCGGGTTGGACCGGATACCGGAGCTGGTGGAGACGTTCAGGGGTGTCGATTTCGACTGCAGTTTTGCAATTGACGGAGCGCCGATCGATCTCACCCCAGGGATCAATCTGGTCGCCTATCGCGTAATCGAGGCGGCGCTGGGACACCTCGCGGGGAGCCCAGGCGATCAGACTGGGGTGGTGGTGAAATACCGGGCTCGGGCGATCGAGCTCGAAGTTGCAGGTAACCGGGCGATGGCCCAACTGGGGGAGTCACTGCGCCCGGTGGCAGAGCGGGTGGCCCTCTACGGTGGCAGCTTGGACTTGGCGGCAAATGCCCAGGGAGGGTGGACCGTGCAGTGCCGCCTGCCCCTCCAATCCGAGTCCGCGGCATGAGCATCAGCATCCTGATCGCCGACGACCAGGCCCTGGTGCGCACGGGCTTCCGGATGATCCTCGAAGCCGAGACTGACCTACGTATCGTGGCCGAGGCTCGGGATGGCCGCGAGGCGGTGGAGGCGGCTCGTCGGACCCGGCCCCAGGTGATCCTCATGGATATCCGGATGCCGGTCATGGATGGATTGGAGGCGACGCGGAGGATTGTGGGCGTGGACGGGGTGGCGCCCAGGGTCCTAATGTTGACCACTTACGACCTGGATGAGTATGTGTTCGACGCGCTCCAGGCTGGAGCCAGCGGCTTTCTCCTCAAGGATGCTCCGCCCGAACAACTGGTTGCGGGAATTCGAGTGGTCGCGGCCGGTGACGCACTTTTGGGCCCCACGGTGACACGGCGTTTGATCGAAGCCTTTGTCCGGGAGCGGCCCCGGCCTTCAGATCCTCACGCCTCTTTCCAGGACCTGACTCAGCGCGAGATGGAGGTCTTTCGTCAGATCGCTCGCGGCCTCTCCAACTCGGAGATCGCCCGGGAGTTGGGGGTCTCAGACACCACCGTCAAGACCCATGTCGCCCGCATCCTGTCCAAGCTGGACCTGCGAGACCGCGTCCAGGCGGTGGTGGCCGCCTACGAAGCCGGTCTGGTCCGGCCGGGAGCCGGCCCCGACCTCTGACGCCTGCGAGGAGAGTAGTCGGCGGCCGCGAAGAGTTGCCCTCCGGATACAGGTAGGGAATGTTCTGATGTGTTCAGCCGACTGAAAAGGGCGCCCAATCGCAAGGCCCAACTAACCGCGTCGTTCAGGTCCGGGGTACATGGAACTTCCGTCCTGCTCCGCCGGCACGAGGATAGCAATGCTCGGACTAGACGTTGTGCCAGCTCCCACAATCATCGGGAGCTCCGGCCAGATCGATCATTCCTCCTCGGAACGGCCACTAATCGGAACGTGCATCTGGTCGTGTACCGGTTGCCAAATGTCCTTCCAGCCGACCGCTAGGAGCAAAAGCAAGACGCCCACCGGGCCAAGAAGGGCCACCGGAAAGCTGCGATAGAACACCACAATTAGTGCCGCGAGCACCAGGCAATCAACCCCAATCGCGACAGAAACGGCCGGACGGCGGGCCCCCTCTCCCCGAGCAACCATATAGGCTGACCAAACGATCAAGCCAACAGCTTGTAGCGATGCACCAAACAGGCGCCCAGTCTGCTGGTGGCCCATATTCCGAACGACTATCCCCAGGATCAGCAATGCCAAGGTGATGGCTGCCATCCAGTTGCCGTGCCTTCGCACAAACCGTAAGC
>DASZFH010000142.1:0-6542 GCA_035939985.1 Candidatus Dormiibacterota bacterium | reverse complement strand
TGCGACTAAGGACCCATTGACCGCCACCACTGATGAGGAAGGTCAAAAGCCCGAGCCCGATGAATAGCTCCAAAGAGCGCGGGGAGCTAGCCGGGCTGGTGAGTGCGAAGACAGCGGGTGCAGACCTTGGCCTTGTGCACCACGTTGCCGGTCTTGACCATTCCGGTCTGGAGGTTGGGGAGGAAGCGGCGGTTGGTGCGCACCTTGGAATGGCTCACGTTGTGGCCAAATTGGGGGCCCTTGCCGCAGATTTCACATTTTCGAGACATTGAGTTTGAGGATTCCTTGGGGAACTGGATGTACGGGCCCTGAGGTGGCCGCTAGGCACGGTCACAAAGTTCCAACATCGGTGACCTGGCCGAGGCGGGATTGTACCATGTCAGGGAAGCGCAAATGAAGACAGCAAACCCAACCCGGACTCGAACCCCTCGCCCGCCGCGCCTGTCTCAGGCTCGTCCACTCGGCCGCACTGAGGTGCTTCCGACCGCGGTTGCCGCGGTTGCCGGACACGCGGCATCCTCTTGTTACGGCATCATGGGGATGGCCGGGAGGGGCTTGCGCGATGGCGTGGCGGAACTCCTGCGCCGGGAGAGCGCTCACCGTGGCGTCGAGGTCAGAGATTCACAAGATGGTTTGGTTATCGATCTTTATGTCATCGTCCAATACGGAACTCGGATCAACGAGGTGGCTCATAACCTCCAGTCCGCGATCCGATTCGAGGTCGAGCGTTGGCTCTCCATGCCCGTGACCGAGGTGAACGTATTCGTACAGGGTGTACACGACGATCACGGCGCTGGCTAGGGGAATCGAGATCTCAGTGACGGACTCGCCCAGCGAGCCAGTGAATGTCGATGGTCGCCTGCTCAAGCAGGCTCTGCTCGGCAGTCTGACATGGCTCGCGATTCATCAGGAAGAGGTCAATCGGCTCAACGTTTTCCCGGTGCCCGATGGTGATACGGGCACCAACATGCTCCTGACCCTCGAATCCGCGGTCGAAGATATCAAGGAAACGACCGCATCTGAGATCAGCAAGGTTGCTGCCCTGGCCGCCCATGGCAGCCTTATGGGCGCCCGCGGCAATTCCGGAGTCATCCTTTCGCAGATCTTCAGAGGCTTCGCCCGTTACGTGCAGGGCAAGCGGGAGGTTACCCCGGTCGAGTTGGCAGGCGCTTTCGAAGAGGCCAGCAACGCGGCTTACCGAGCTGCCAATCCCCCGACAGAGGGGACGATCCTCACTGTCGCTCGGGAGGCGGCCAGGGCAGCCCGAGATGCGGCTCTGGCCAAGGACGCGACCGCGGTCAGCGTCATGAAGGCGGCCTCTAAGGCGGCCAAGGTTGCGGTCGACAGTACGCCCGATCTTCTACCCATCCTCAAAGACGCCGGGGTAGTCGATGCCGGAGGGTTTGGACTCCAGATCATGCTGGAGGGATTTCTCAAGAGTTTCGAATCCGAGGAGATCGAGGCCTTCAAGGCTCTCTCCCTTCGCCGATCGCCCGCTGCCCAAAAGACCCTGGCCATGCCGGACGGGGGTTGGGGATATTGCACCGAATTCATCCTCGAAGGTTCGAACCTCAACGTTGACCAGATTCGGGAGCAAATTGCTGCGATGGGTAATTCCGTTCTCGTCGTCGGCGAGCCCGAGATTGTCAAAGTCCATGTACACACAGACGATCCAACCGCTGTCCTGCAATTCGCGTCCTCGCTGGGAAACCTGGCCCGAGTAAACGTGGGAGACATGTCTTCGCAACATCAGCTGATCCTGGCCGAGTCCAGCCATGACGTAACCCTTGGCCCCCCTCGGATGGGGGTGACCACGACCCGCACCAATGGAATAGGGATGGTCGCGGTGGTTGCCGGAGCTGGTTTGGTCGACATCTTCAAGGGCCTTGGTGTCGATGCTGTGATCGAGGGCGGGCAAACCATGAATCCCAGCACCCAGGACATGCTCTCAGCCGTCGACTCAGTTCCCTACGATGAGGTCATCCTGCTGCCCAATAACGGCAATGTCATCGCCGCGGCCGCCCAGGTTAAGAATCTCACCGCCAAACGGATTCATGTTCTTGGCACCCGGACGGTGCCTCAGGGGGTGGAAGCGGTTGTTGCGTTCAACTCAGAGCGAGATGGCACCGCCAATGTCGCGGCCATGGAGGAAGCTGCTCGCCAGGTCCAGACGATAGAGGTGACCAGGGCCGTCCGGAACACCAAGTCAAACGGACTTAAGGTCCAGGAAGGGGATGTGATCGCGGTGGTCAACGATCACCTAAAGCATGCCGGTTCCCAATTCGCCTCAGTCGTAGGGGAAGCGATGGCGGAGATTGGCGCCGATAGTCGCGAGTTGGTAACCGTTTATCGCGGAGAAGAGGCCAGCGAGGCGGATGCCGAAGGCTTGGCGGGTGAGATTCGGGCCCTCTTTCCCAAACTCCACGTTGAGGTGCACCCGGGGGGGCAGCCCCACTACCCATTCATCCTTTCTGTCCAATAGGGACTGACTGCTTGCGGTGAATCTCGGTTTACCGAACGGTTTAACCGAGCAGCCGCGGGAGGATCATCTGAGAAATGTTGCCTGGCGCTCAGGCCATCGGATCCAGTCCCGAAAAGGAACGAGGGAGCGGTGGGGGGACCGCTCCCTCGGTGTAGAGCGAGCTTGGACTTACCAAGCTCAACGTCGGTTAGTGTACCGCTTTAGTGGCTAATCATGGATTTCAGCTTGGTAAGTCCAAGCCACAATGGTGGGGCCGAGGCGAAAATTCAGCCACCCTTGAGTCCACCGATGTCAAAACCCCCTCTGGCCCTCAGCTCGCCGATGAGCAGTCTGGCCGGGATTAG
This sequence comes from Candidatus Dormiibacterota bacterium, assembly GCA_035939985.1. Classification (GTDB taxonomy): domain Bacteria; phylum Chloroflexota; class Dormibacteria; order Dormibacterales; family Dormibacteraceae; genus DASZFH01. Next base: position 3,716 of record DASZFH010000142.1, on the reverse strand, counting down.
AGCTCCGGACGTGAAACGTCTCGAGAAACTGGGAATATTTACCGCTTATGACCTACTTCTTTTTCTGCCCCATGCCCTCGACGCTTTTGGAGCCGTGGGGGGCATCAGCGGGCTGACGCCAGGTCAACCTGGCGCGATGGTTGGCGTTGTCGTTAGTGCCCAAGCGCGGCGTACCCCCCGCCAGGGGATGCGCCTGACCGAGGCCGTCGTCGAGGATGCCGATGGGGGGGCTCTCAAAGCCGTCTGGTTCAACCAGCCTCACCTCGCTCGCCGCTTTCCCGCCGGAACGCGACTTGCCCTCGCTGGGGTGGTGGCCGCCTCCCGGTTCGCCTCTGGTTTGGAGATGAGGAATCCTCGCTGGGAGGTGCTCGCCGCGACGTCTTTGATGGGTCGAGCCTCGCCTGATTTTCCGGGCCATATCGGGTCTGTCATGCCCAGATACCGGCTGACTGCGGGCCTTACCCAACGCAAAGTCGCGGCGCTGGTCGAGCAGGTTCTCCCTCTTGCCGACCAGATGTCGGAGACTTTGCCTCCAGCGGTGAGACAGAGGCGGGGTTTGATCTCGATTGGGGATGCGATCAGGCTTGGCCATCGACCCTCCAGCGAGCTCGATTTCGAGATGGCCCGCCGACGCGTGCTTTTTGCTGAGCTGTTCGAGTTGCAAGTCGCGTTTTTGGTCGCTCGGCGAACCCTGGCGGCGGAAGAGGCGACCCCCATTCCTTATCGGCAGGATGTGATCGACGCGTTCAAGTTGGGCCTCAAATTCGAACTGACCAACGCTCAGAGACGGGCGATTTGGCAAGTGTTCCTCGATATTCAGGAGGCGGTTCCAGCCAACCGATTGCTCAACGGCGATGTTGGGTCAGGTAAGACCGTGGTTGCTGCCGCCGCCATGGCCATGGCTCACGCTGCGGGACTCCAGTCAGTGATGATGGCGCCCACCGAGATTCTCGCCCGCCAGCATCTGAGCAGCCTGCGCATGAGCTTGGAGGGAACTTTCCCAGATCTCAAAGTCGACCTCCTGGTGGGAGGCTTGCCGGCGGCCGAGCGACGAAGGGTGGCCATGGCAACCGCCTCCGGCCACTCGGCCGTGGTGGTCGGAACCCATGCGCTGATCGAAGACTCGATCGAGTTCGCTCGGCTTGGGCTGGCCGTGGTGGATGAGCAGCACCGATTCGGGACCCGCCAGCGCGAGATGTTGCGCCGCAAGGGCCATGGCCGGCCCCATTTTATGGCCATGACAGCCACTCCAATTCCGCGCAGTATGGTTCTGGCCATGTACGGGGAGATGGCGGTATCGATTTTGGACGAGATGCCGGCGGGCCGGAAGCGAATCGCGACCAGAGTCCTGGGTCCAGAGGAACGCTCGCAGGCCTACCAAGTGGTCCGGGAGCAGGTTGCGATGGGCCGTCAGGCTTTTGTGATCTGCCCCCTTATCGAAGAGTCCGATACTGTCGAATTCCGAGCCGCAACGGTCGAATATGAGCGTTTGCGGACTGAGGTTTTTCCAGATCTTCGTCTGGCTCTGGTCCATGGCCGGGTGAAGGACAAAGAACGGGTGATGCGTGATTTCTCGCTCGGCAACAGCGATATCCTGGTTGCCACCGCAGTGGTCGAAGTTGGAGTGGATATCCCTAATGCATCGGTAATGATGATCGAAGGAGCTGAGCGCTTCGGGTTGGCTCAGCTCCACCAGTTCAGGGGCCGGGTCGGACGTGGCAGCCATCCGAGCTACTGCCTCCTTCTCTCCGACGAACCTGATAGTGCGGACCTGGATCGTCTCCAATTCATGGTCGATATCGACGATGGATTCAAGTTGGCCGAAAAGGACCTGGAACTTCGGGGTGCAGGCCAGCTGATCGGTGCCCGTCAGCATGGAGTTACCGATTCTGCGATGGAAGCCCTTCGTAACCCTGCCCTTCTCAACGAAGCTCGGCAGGAGGCTGAAGCCGTACTGGATGGCGACCGATTGCCTCAAGCTCTGTTGGAGGCGGTGGACCGGCGCTTGGCCGCTACCTCTATCAGTTGAAACTTCTCGATCCGAGCCTGACCACCAATCGCCTGATCCTGCGGAGGGCATCCCCGGCCGAGGCGCCTGAGGTTGCGCGCTACCTCGCTGAGAATCGCGCCCACATGCAGCCATGGGAACCCCTATACGCGCCGAGTCGGTACTCTCCAGAATTCTGGATCGACCAGCTGGAAGCGGATCTCACCGAGTCCAACCTGCGGCTGTTCCTCTTCAAGCGTGAGCAGCCCGACCGCGTGATCGGAATCGCCCATTTCAGCAACTTCCTGCGGGGTCCAGTCCAATTCTGCAATCTGGGCTATCAGCTGGATCTTGGGGAGCAGGGCCGGGGCTATATGTGCGAGGCTCTCCAGCGCGCCATCGGTTGCGTCTTTGATGACTTGAACGTCCATCGGATCCAGGCAAATTACATGCCCCACAATCGGCGCAGCGGTGCGCTTCTGCGGCGGCTCGGATTCATCGTCGAAGGTTATGCTCGCGACTATCTCTACATCAACGGTGCCTGGGAAGATCACATTCTGACCAGTCTGACTAACGACAACTGGCGGGGTTAGTGCCGATCCGAGTTGCGGGAGGCGACGCTCGGGGCCGGGTCCTGCAGATGCCCAAGGGCATCCGACCCTCAGCGACCAAGACCAGGGCTGCGATTTTCAACATCCTGGCGGCCCGGATCCCCGATGCCAAGGTGATCGACCTCTACTCAGGGTCAGGTGCCCTTGGCATCGAGGCGTTGTCCAGGGGCGCCGCCAGAGTTACCTTTGTGGAGCGAGACTGGGCGTGTGTCAGCGTCCTGCGCCAAAACCTGGCCACCGCTGGTTACGACAAGGAGGCCCACCTGGTGACAGCCGAAGCAAAGTCCTGGCTGTTGCGACGCAGCCCTGATCTGGAAGTCGCTGACGTGGTGCTTGCCGACCCTCCCTACGGGGAAACGGAGCTAACAGCTCTGGTCCAAGCCTTGGCGGAAACTGTACCGATCGGCGCTTTGGTGGTTGTGGAGCATAGCTGCAAGAGCGAGCCGGGCCCAGTCCAACAGTTGGCGGTGGTGGACCGGCGTCGCTATGGAGACTCCGCTCTGACCTTGTTCCAGCGCTTGGGGATTTCTCTCCAATGAATGCCAAGATCGCTGTTTACCCGGGCAGCTTTGATCCTCTCACCAACGGGCATATGGATGTGATCCATCGTGCCCTGGGCATCTTCGATCGGTTGATCATCGGGGTGGCGGCCAACGCTGATAAACGCCAGCCCCTTTTTTCAGCCGATGAACGGGTGGAGATTATCCGCGAGGCTCTGGCGGGAGTGGATCGCGTGGAAGTGGCGAGATACCAGGGGTTGACCGTCGATTTCGCACAGGCGCGGGGCGCCGGCACTCTGGTCCGTGGCCTTCGCGCCTATTCCGACTTCGATGCGGAACTCCAGCAGGCATTGATGAATCGAAAGCTCGCCCCGGACATCCACACCGTCTTCCTGATGGCCAGTTTCGCCCACATTTATGTCTCCTCCAGTATCCTCAAGGACATCGCCAGCTACGGACGGGACGTCAGTGAGTTGGTACCCCCGGCGGTCGCAAAACGTCTGAAGGAGAAGCTCCCATAAAGGTCGACGAGATTCTGGACCGCTTCGAGTACATGGTCCACCATGCGCGCCACGTGCCATTCTCAAGCCAGGTAATGGTCGACGAGGAGGAAGTTAT
>DASZFH010000141.1:0-5098 GCA_035939985.1 Candidatus Dormiibacterota bacterium | reverse complement strand
CGAGTAAGGACTGAAAAGATTGGTTGCTCGGCGAATACCCTGGGGCCCGAAGCGGGTACCGGGCCGGTAGGTTGTGCCGGCATCCAATGGGGCACCGAGAATGGCGACCTCGGCATCTCCCAGCAGATTCACGTCTTCCATAAACGGGCTCTTGAGAAAGGTGGCCGTCTCGCCCGCAAAATGGGGGAGCTCTCCGCGTACGAAGGTGGAAATCGTCCGATCTCCGATTGAGGGGGCCGCCTCTAAGCCATGGTGCAGGCCGCGATCGATCTCCTCCCGAAGGCGATGACTGGGCAATAACTCTTCGGCCTTCTGGGCCCACTCACCCTCGGCGTTCCAGGCGTCCGTCCTAGGTGGGCTGGGCGGCTTCTGATGGGGGTGGGAGTGAGGGTGATGATGATGGTGGTGGGTGTGGGTCATGACTCTCCCGTCAGGTAGGTAACGAGCCCGATCCAGCTCGGCGACAGGCTAGCAACCGGTATCTTGCCTGGCTTCTGGTGGTTCACACGGCTCCAAGGGTGGCTAGATTGTCTGTTTGTTACAGGGGCAAACGTGGTCCTTCGCATTGGGCTCCATTTGGCAGGGTTTGCAAGGCCGACCAATTTGTGGGAGCTCGCCACTAGAATCCAAGAGTGCTCAACGAATCCCATGTCTACGACCTCGAAGATCCGGACGAGGATCCAGATGAAGATCCAGACGAAGATCCGGACGAGGATCCCGGTGAGGCCTCCAGCGTCGTTGCGTCCCAGTTGCCGACAGTGGGTGATCGCAGCCGGGAATGGGAGTACCGCTCGGAAACTATTTCACTTGAGGAGATGTTGGAGGCGACCACGTTCGTGGATCGCCTCAACGCTGCCTCTGGGGAAGGCTGGGACCTGGTCCAGGTAATTGACGCCGGCACCCAGCGAGTCCTTCTCTTCCGCAAGGGCAAGGTCTCACCCCGGATGGGCCGAACCGTGGGCTTCGCCATTCCAGCCCGCGGGTAGGAACGGGTCTGGTCGTGTCCGCGATCGAGCTCGACGAGTCCAGGCGCAAACGGCGCGTCCTGGTGGTGGAGGACGACCAGGATATCCGCTCGGTAGTTCGCGAAGTCTGTCAACAGCAGGGCTATGAAGTCGTCGAGGCTGAACGGGGCAAAGAGGGGCTCGAAGCCAGCAATCAGCACGATCCAGATCTGATCCTGCTCGACTGGGTGTTGCCTGACATCAGCGGGATCGAGGTTTGCAGGGAGTTGCGCCACGCCGGGTCAATCTGTCCGATCGTGATGCTAACCGCCCGGGCATCGACGGTGGACAAGGTGGTCGGCTTGGAGGTGGGGGCGGACGATTACATCACCAAACCGTTTGATGCTCGTGAGCTCGCTGCCCGTTTGGGCGCTCATCTGCGCCGCTCGTTGCGAGCGCCTGCCTCCCGCTCTGGAGAGGGGGTCGTCAACTTGGGCGGTGTCGAGATCGACACCGAAGGCCGGCGGGTGCGGGTATCGGGCCGCGAGGTCCGACTGACCATGACCGAGTTCAATCTCCTCTCCCTGCTGGCGGCCAACTCCGGGCGGGTCCTGAGTCGAGCACAGCTGCTGGAGAAGGTCTGGGGCTACTTGAGCGACGTCGATTACCACTCGGTGGATCCTCATATCCAGCGCCTGCGCAAGAAGCTGGGGAGCTTAACCGAGGCCCGAGTCACCCTGGAGGCAGTCCCGGGGTTGGGGTACCGCCTTTCGTCCTCGGACTGAAGGCCAAGCAGCTGTTGGCCCCCATGTCATTGGGCGATTCCAGGCCGATTGGAGTTTTTGATTCTGGGGTCGGTGGGCTTACGGTGCTGAAAGCGATTCGAGGGCTGTTGCCCTCGGAATCGACGATATATCTCGCGGATCTGCTGCATTTTCCGTACGGTCCAAGGTACCCAGAAGAGGTCAAGGGGTTTGCGATCAACATCATTCGGTATCTCCAATCCCGAGATGTCAAGTTGGTGGTGATCGCTTGCAACACCGCTAGCGCTACCGCCCTCAACCATGCCCGTGAACTGTTCGATGTCCCGATCGTTGGCGTCATCAGCCCAGGCGCACAGGCGGCGGTCGAGGCTACCAAGCGCAAGCAGGTGGCTGTCATCTCGACTGAAGGCACCCGCCTGAGCCAGGAGTACCTCCACGCCATCAAAGAGTTCGACCCGACGGTGGGTGTATACCAAAAGGCCTGTCCGGGATTGGTGGATATAGTCGAGGACGGGGACGCGACGAGCCCGCGCGCCGAGGAAGCGCTGCGTCGCGAATTGGCCGATCTAGATCAGTCGGGGGCGGACGTTTTGGTCCTTGGCTGCACCCACTATCCACTGCTCGCGCCAACCATCGAAAAGGTCTTCCCCGGCCGGTTCCATCTGGTCGACTCTGCTCGGACCACGGCGGTCAAGGTCGAGCGGCACCTACAACATGCCCACATGGCGGCCTCCGGTCCGGCGGCGAAGCATGAGCTGCTCGTAACCGCCCACCCCGTGCGCTTCAGTGAGATCGCCCAGATCCTCTTTGGCGAGCCCCTGCCCGAGGTTCAAGAGGTGACAATCGGGTGACCGCGATGCCTGAGCGGGTCCCGTTCGGGCCTGCCGCTGAGGATCTCGCACAATTGGAGTCCGATCTGCTGGCCAGTTTGGAGCAGGACGGTCTGGCCGCCGAATCAATGCGTGAGTTGATTGTGGCCGGGGGCAAGCGCTTTCGTCCCGCCCTGGTCTTCCTCTGTGCCCAATTGCGGACCTATCGCTCCGGGCCCGTCCGGCCCGCCGCGATGGCTGTCGAGCTGGTCCACGCTGCGACCCTGGTGCACGACGATGTCATCGACGGCTCGATGACCCGAAGGGGCCGCCCCAGCGTCCTATCCAGCCGAGGCCAATCGGCGGCCATTGTCGTTGCCGATTACTATTTCGCCCGCGCATATTTGGAGGCTAGCCGCACCGGGAAAACCGAAGCGGTAGCCGTTCTGGCTCGGGCCATCATGCAGGTCTGTGATGGCGAACTTGTACAGCAGGCGAATCTCTACAGATACAGCTTGGAGGTCGAGGAATACCTGCGTGTGGTGGATCTCAAAACGGCGGCTCTGACCTCTGCTGCCTGCGAGATGGGGGCTCTACTTGGAGGCCTCGGCGAGCGAGAGCAACGCGAGCTGGCGGCCTTTGGGCGGGAGCTCGGCATTGCCTATCAGATAGCTGATGATGTACTCGACTACGTGGGGACAACGGACCGGTTGGGCAAACCCGTCGGCCACGACCTGATCGAGGGCAATTCGACTCTGCCTCTGATCATTGCTTTGGCCGATGAGGTGGTTGGCGCAGAACTGCGTCACCTCCTGACTGACGGACTGCCTGTGACTGACCAGGCGGCGATCGAGATAGTCGAACGAGTCCTGGCATGCAATGCCCCTGCAGACGCCATGGTCATCGCCCGCCAGCATGTGGAGGTGGCTTTGGGCCATCTGCAGGGATTTGCCAGTTCCCAGGCCAGTTCTGCCTTGCACGAGGTCGCCGAATATGTAATGGGCCGTCAGGCTTGACCCGGCTGGTCCGGCTGGCGACCAGACGCAGCAGCCTTGCCCTGGCTCAAGCTAACTTGGTCAAGGTCCGGTTGCTGGCCAACTATCCCGACCTCGACGTGCGGTTCGTGGAAATCGCAAGCCTTGGCGACTCATTGCCAGAGGTGTCCTTGGAGGCGGAGATCGGGAGGGGGTTCTTCACCAGTGCCCTTGAGGACGCGCTGGCGCGGGGTGAAGCAGATCTGGCCGTACACAGCCTTAAGGACCTACCCGTTGAGCCCGATCCGCGTTTCCGGATCGCGGCGGTTCTGGAGCGGGAAGATCCACGCGACGCCCTGGTCTCTGATCGAGAACTTGCCGACCTGCCGGCGGGGGCAATCATCGGAACCGACTCCAGCCGACGCCGGGCCCAGATTGCCGCATTACGAAGCGATCTTCGCTTTGAATCGGTCCGCGGGAACCTTGGGACCCGGATCGCCAAGCTTGACTCTGGCCTCTATGGCGGCCTGATCCTGGCCGTGGCCGGACTCAAACGTCTCGGTTGGGAGGGGCGGGTGGCCGAGGTCTTCAACGAAACTCAATGCCTGCCGGCCCCAGGCCAAGGGGCGATTGCTGTCCAGGTTGTAGCCAACTCAGTCCACGAGGGGTTGGCGCAAGTGTTGGATCACGAGTCCAGCGCTGCCGCTGTACGCGCCGAAAGGGCAGTTTTGGAGGGAGTTGGTGGTGGTTGTCAGACGCCCATCGGGGCGCTCGCCAGGGTCGAACAAGGGTCGCTTTCCCTCGTAGCGGTGATGGCGGGCAGTGGGCTGCGCCGGACAACTGTCAGTGGGCCTACCCTATCGGCTCGTGAGCTTGGGCTCCAAGCCGCCCGGAATCTGAACAGAGCATCGGGCCCGGAGTGAGCGGATCGCTGGACGGCAGGCGGATTCTGATCACACGTCCCACCGGTGAGAATGACGGTCTGACCGCTGGTCTGCTTTCGCTCGGCGCGGAGGTGATCGAGGTTCCGACCATCGAGATCGAGCAACTGCCCATCGTTGTTGCGACACGCGCGGCGGTCGCAGCCCTCGATCTGGCGGATGCGGTGGCGTTCACATCCGGCAACGCCGTGAGGGTTTGGGTCGCCATTCTGCGAGCAGTGGGCGTCCCAATCGCAACCCTTCAAAGAGCGTCGCTCTTTTCAGTTGGTCCAAATACCAGCGACGCGTTACACAAATATGGATTGCAGCCGCGGGTGGGGCCAACCGTCCATTCGGCCAAGGCTTTGGCTGAGACTATGGTCGACGTTCTCCCAGTTGGGGCAACGGTGATCTTTCCGCGTTCTGAAGGGGCCAAGGAGGTCCTGCCGAGGGTCCTGGTCGGGGCAGGAGTGAACCTCATCTCGCTTCCAATCTATCGGACCATCTGCCCTCCAAACCTGGGGTCCGCTCTGAGGTCTGCATTCGGCTCGGGTACCATCGATCTGGTAGTGTTTGCCAGTTCCTCGGCCGTGACCAATTTCGTCGCCAGCCTCGGTGGTCAAGATGCGATTCGATCATTGGCTCCTATCAGGGTTGCGGCCCTAGGGCCGGTTACAGCAGGCACGG